>CAZXXM010000158.1:0-882 GCA_964644715.1 uncultured Salinisphaerales bacterium | reverse complement strand
GCGCACGTCCTCGTGCGTGCCATTCGCCTTCACCTCGGCAAAGACCGGCACGAAAGCCTGCGAAAGTGCCCCTTCCGCGAACACCCGCCGGCCGAAATTGGGAATCTTGAGTGCCAGCAGGAACACATCCATCGCCGCCCCGGCGCCGAAAAACGACGCGAACAGGACGTCGCGCACGAAACCCAGGACGCGTGACAACAGCGTCATCAGGCCCACGACGCCGGTCGATTTCAGCAGGCGGGACGAAGACATGGCACGGTTCGCGGCAGGGAGGCAGGCATTCCGCGAGCGTTGACAAGGGGGGTGCGGCTCTCAATACTACCGCGCTTTTTTTCGTCAGGGATCACGTCATCATCGCGTGGGCTACGACGGAAATATCCCTCAACGATTTGATTCACCAGGAGTACGTTTTGGCCAACACCGCCAGCGCAAAGAAGCGCGCCCGTCAAGCCGTCAAGGCTCGCGCGCGCAACGCAGGTCAGCGCTCGATGATCCGCACCACCATCAAGAAGGTCGTCAAGGCCGTTGATGCCAAGGACAAGGCTGGCGCGCTCGCCGCCTACGCCGACATGGTCCCCGTACTGGATCGCTACGCGAACCGCGGCATGATCCACAAGAACAAGGCCGCTCGCCACAAGAGCCGCCTGACGGCACGCATCGCCGCGCTCGCCTGAGCGATCGGGTTGCGTTGCAAGGCGCGGGCCTCGGCCCGCGCCTTTTTTGTTGCTGAACCGGGCGTGTTTCAGGACAACACGAGGTTGTCGCGGTGGATCAGTTCGGCTTCGCCCGGATAACCCAGCCGCGCCATCAGATCGTCCCGCTTGGCTCCGAGGATCTTGCCAGCATCGCCGGCCGAGTAATTCGACAACCCGCGCGCGACTT
>CAZXXM010000157.1:0-7507 GCA_964644715.1 uncultured Salinisphaerales bacterium | reverse complement strand
CCTGACCGGCAACGTCAACCTGCTGGCCGCCAACCTCACGACGCAGGTCCGCGCGATCGCCGAAGTCGCGACCGCCGTGACCAAGGGCGACCTGACCCGTTCGATCCAGGTCGATGCCCGCGGCGAAGTCGCCGAGCTCAAAGACAACATCAACACGATGATCGACAACCTGCGGTTGACGACCGACCGCAACACCGAGCAGGACTGGCTCAAGACCAACCTGGCCCGGTTCACGAACTCGATGCAGGGGCAGCGCGACCTGGTCACCGTCGGCCGGCTGCTGCTCTCCGAGCTGGTCCCGCTCATCAACGCGCACCAGGGGCTGATCTACCGCATCGATTCGCAGCAGGAGCGCACGCTTCGGATGCTCGCGAGCTACGGCAATCGCCGCGACACCGGCTACCCGGAGTGGATGCCGCTCGGCGAAGGCCTGATCGGCCAGTGCGCGATCGACAAACGCCGCATCCTGGTCCAGACCGTTCCGCACGACACCGTCCCGATCGGATCGGCCCTCTTCGAAGCGCTGCCCCGCAGCCTGGTCGTCCTGCCGATCGTCTTCGAAGGCGAAATGAAAGCCGTCCTGGCCCTGGCGTCGCTCTATGACTTCAGCGCGGTCCACCTGACGTTCCTCGACCAGCTGACGGCCAACATCGGCATTCTCCTCAACAGTATTGAGGCGACGATGCAGACCGAAGGGCTGCTGGTGCAGTCGCAGCAGCTCGCGACCGAGTTGCAGACGCAACAGAAAGAGCTGCAGCAGACCAACGAACAGTTGGCGCAGAAGGCCCAGCAGCTCGCCGAACAGAACGTCGAAGTGGAACGGAAGAACCAGGAAATCGAACAGGCGCGGCGTGCGCTCGAAGAAAAGGCCGCGGAGCTCGCGCTCACGTCGAAGTACAAGTCCGAGTTTCTCGCCAACATGTCGCACGAGCTCAGAACACCGCTCAACAGCATTCTGATCCTCGGCCAACAGCTCGCCGACAACCCCGAAGGCAATCTCTCGCCGAAGCAGGTCGAGTTCGCGCGCACCGTGCACGGCGCCGGCACCGACCTGCTGAACCTGATCACGGACATTCTCGACCTCTCGAAGATCGAGTCCGGCACGGTGACCGTCGACGCCGAAGAAGTGTTCTTCGGCAACCTCCTCGATGTCGTCGGCCGGACGTTCACTCACGAAGCCGAGAGCCGCAGCCTGTCGTTCGACCGCTTCGTCGACCCCGAGTTGGGCCGATCGATTACCACCGACTCGAAGCGCGTCCAGCAGGTGCTCAAGAACCTGCTGTCGAACGCCTTCAAGTTCACCCATCAGGGCGGCGTCAGGTTGAAGGTCTTCTCGGCGTCGTCGGGCTGGAGCGGCGACCACCCGATCCTCGGTCAAGCGCCCACGGTCGTGGCATTCGAAGTCAGCGACACCGGCATCGGCATTCCGGTCGAGAAGCAGCGCATCATCTTCGAGGCGTTCCAGCAGGCCGACGCGAGCACGAGCCGCAAGTACGGCGGCACCGGTCTCGGCCTCGCGATCAGCCGCGAGCTGGCCGGCCTCCTCGGCGGAGAAATCCAGCTGCGCAGCACACCCGGCATCGGCAGCACGTTCACGCTGTACCTGCCGCTGCGCTATGTCGGTCCGTCGATCAGCACGGCCGCGGCGGAGGCCATGGCGCGGCCCTCGCTCCAGCGCCCGACCACGCTCACCTCGCCGCGGCTGCCGGAGCGCAGCGCCGAAATCGTCGCCGACGACCGCGACACCATCGAGCCCGGCGACAGCACGCTGCTGATCGTCGAGGACGACCCGCACTACGCGCGGATCCTCGTCGACCTGGCGCGCGATACCCAGTTCAAGGTGCTCACCGCGGCGCGCGGCACCGACGCGTTGTCGCTCGCCCGCCAGTTCCACCCGACCGCGATCTCGCTGGATGTCTTCCTGCCCGACATGCTCGGCTGGACGGTGCTCAGCCAGCTCAAACAGGACCCCAGCACCCGTCACATCCCGGTGCAGATGGTGACGCTCGACGAAGATCGCCAGCACGGACTGTCACGCGGCGCGTTCTCGTTCGTCAACAAGCCGACCTCGAAGCAAGGGCTCGAAGCGGCGCTGGCGAAGATCAAGCAGTACTCGACGCCGCGGCGCAAACGGTTACTGGTCGTCGAGGACAACTTCGCCGAACAGATCAGCATTCGCGAACTGCTCGGCTCGAGCGACATCGACATCGTGACCGCGGACAGCGGTGCGGCGGCGCTGGCGGCCTTGAGCGCGGAGGCATGCGACTGCGTCGTCCTGGATCTCCGCCTGCCCGACATGACCGGATTCGACGTGCTCGAACGGATCAGCGCGCACCCCGAGTGGTCGGACCTCCCGGTGGTCGTCTTCACGGGCCGCGAACTCTCGCCCGAAGAGGATGCGCGCCTCCACACGCTGGCCCGGAGCGTGGTCGTCAAAGGGGTCGAATCGCCCGAGCGGCTCCTCGACGAAACGGCCCTGTTCCTGCATCGCGTCGTGACCGACCTGCCGGAGGACAAACAGCGGATGCTCGATCGGCTGCACCGCTCCGACGAGGATCTGGTCAACCGCACCGTGCTGGTCGTGGACGACGACGTCCGCAACATCTTCGCGCTCAGCAGCGTGCTCGAACGCCGCGGAATGAAGGTGCTCACCGCCAGCACCGGCAACGAAGCGATCGAGATCCTCGACCGGACGCCGGAAATGGCGATCGTCCTGATGGACATCATGATGCCGGACATGGACGGCTACGAGACGATGCAGGTCATTCGTGAGAAGCCGAC
This sequence comes from uncultured Salinisphaerales bacterium, assembly GCA_964644715.1. GTDB lineage: Bacteria > Pseudomonadota > Gammaproteobacteria > Nevskiales > Nevskiaceae > Panacagrimonas. The sequence goes on along the minus strand of CAZXXM010000157.1, from coordinate 4,726 downwards.
GCTGCGCCGGCTGCCGATCATCGCGCTCACGGCAAAAGCCATGAAAGGCGACCGCGAGAAGTGCCTCGAAGCGGGCGCGTCCGACTACCTGGCCAAGCCAGTCAATACGGAACAGCTGCTGTCGGCGCTCCGCGCCTGGCTGCATCGCTAAGGAAGAGCATGACCATCGAGCAGACCGAGCAAGTGAACATCCTGCTGGTCGACGACCAGCCGGCCAAGCTGCTCAGCTATGAAACGATCCTCGCCGACCTCGGCGAGCGGTTGATCAAGGCGCGTTCGGCGCGCGAAGCCCTCGATCATCTGCTGCACGCCGACGTGGCCGTCGTGCTCGTCGATGTCTGCATGCCGGAGCTCGACGGCTTCGAACTGGCCAGCATGATGCGCGACCATCCGCGCTTTCAGCGGACGCCGATCATCTTCGTGTCCGGCGTGCACCTGAGCGATCTGGATCGGCTGCGCGGCTATGCGGCAGGCGCCGTCGACTACATTCCGGTTCCGGTGGTCCCGGAGATTCTCCGCGCGAAGGTCGCCGTGTTCGTGGATCTGTACCGCAAGACCCAGGAGTCGGCCCGTCTCAATCGCGACCTCGAGCGGCTGGTGACCGAACGGACCGCGGAGCTGGAAGCCATTTCCGCGGGCCTTCGTGAACGCGAGCAGGAGCTCAAGGAAGCCGATCGGATGAAGGACGAGTTCCTGGCGACGCTCGCGCACGAAATCAGGAATCCGCTGGCGCCGATTCTCGCGGCGGTACAGCTGATGCGCCTGAAGCAGGTCCCCGAGGAGCAGCGGAGCAAGGCGCGCGACATGATCGAGCGCCAGGTCGAACATCTGGTCCGCCTGGTCGACGACCTGATGGACGTGTCGCGGATCACGCGCGGGGTCATCGCGCTGCAGCAGGAACGGCTCGACATCGCCGATGCGGTGGCCCGCGCCGTCGAAACCAGCAAGCCGCTCATCGACATGAAGCGCCACGACCTGCGGGTGACGCTGCCGGCGCAGCCGCTGTTCGTCGATGGCGACATGACCCGTCTCAGTCAGATCATCGCCAACCTGCTCAACAACTCCGCCAAATACACCGAGCAGGGCGGCCAGATTGAGCTGACCGTCGAAGAGGCCAGCGGCGACGTGGTCATCCGCGTGCGCGACACCGGGATCGGCATCGCGCCGGAAAATCTGCCGCGCGTGTTCGATCTCTTCACGCAGGTGGATCGCGGCCACAACGGCCTGTCCGGCGGCCTCGGGATCGGTCTCGCGCTGGTGCGGCGGCTGGTCGAAATGCACGGCGGCACCGTGGGCGCGAAGAGCGCCGGCATCGGCCACGGCGCCGAACTGAGCGTCAAGCTGCCAGTGGCGCGCGAGCGGCGCGCCGTACCGCGGCCGCCGAAAACGATCAGCGAGTCGCCGGCCCCCGAACAGCCGCGGCGCGTCCTCGTCGTCGACGACAACCGCGAGGCGGCGGACTCGATGGCCTGGCTGGTGTCCGTCGCCGGCCATGAAGTTCGTACGGCCTACGACGGCCAGCAGGCGCTGCTGATGGCATCAGACTTCGATCCGGACGTCCTGCTGCTCGATCTCGGCATGCCCGGGCTCACCGGATTCGACGTCGCGCGGCAGATCCGCCACGAAACGTGGGGCAAGGCGATGACGCTGGTGGCGGTGACTGGCTGGGGTCAGGAACGGGATCGCCGGCGAGTGGCGGACGCAGGATTCGACGCGCACCTCGTCAAGCCGGTCGGGACGGAAGAACTGCTCAGCGCGTTGGCGATAAAGAAGCCACGAGGCAAGAGGTTAGAGGTTAGAGGTTAGAGGTTAGAGGTTAGAGGTTAGAGGTTAGAGGTTCGCTCAGGGCAAAAGTGAAATCGCAGAGGGCAGAAGTAAAGACATGCGCTTTACAATTTGCCCTCTGCAATTTGCCCTTTGCAATTCCAGCGTTAGTTGGTAGTCCCGCCCGCGACTTCGACTTCGGACGCCACGCGCTTCACACCCTTCACGGCGTGCGCGACTTCGACGGCTTCGAGATACGCTTCGAGTGACTTGGTTTTCCCCGAGAGCAGCACCACGCCCTTGTTCACCGACGCGACCTTGACGCCGCTATCGGTGACGCGCCGGTTCGCCTTGAACGCGGCTTCGACGCTGTCCTTCACCTCGGAGTCCATCCGATTGACGACGTCGCGCTGATACGTCGGGACGACCTGAATCAGGTTCTTCACCGACTTCACGCCGCTCACTTTCATCGCGATCATTTCGGCGCGGTCCTTCTCCGCCTGCGTCTTGACCTTGCCGTGCAATGCGACGACACCGTTGACGGTATCGACGTTGAGATCGCCCGCGCTCAGATCGTCGGCGGTGATCAGCGAGATCTTCGTCTTCATCGTGATCCACGCGTCAGGCGTATCGGCGGCCTGCGCGACCGCGCCGACGAGCAGCGTGCTGAGTGCGGCGGCGACGACCAGTACGCGTTGACGTTTCCACGAAGCTGCGTTCATTGAAGTTCTCCTCACCGATGTGAATCTCGCAGGGACGATATGTCCGGAGCTCATGCCTCGTGCTTGTGCAACCGATGTGCCGGACCACAGCCGCCGCTAGCGTCGAGTTCGGTCGGCTCATCCATGAACCACGAGCACCCACAATCGGCACGTGATTCCACACGCGACGCTTCGGGCCTCACCTCGTACACCTCTATATGCACGCCTGACATGACCGCCAGTCCGGTTCTGGGCAGGAGTCTTGCTCAAGTCACCAGCGTGTTGAGCCGGGCTGGAAAGACGAAGCCGCATCGCCAACGCGCACAAGGCGATGCGAGAAAGCGAGCTGATGTATGACGAAAGCAACCTTGGCGTGTCTGATGGTAGCAACGCTCCTGACGGGCGCGTGCGCGAGTGGACCCTCGCAATCGCTGACCGGACCAACCTTCACCACGTCGTCAACAACCGTGACGACGGGATCGAACGAGGTGAAGCGCTATACCCTCAGCGGCACGGTCGCGTCGGTCATCAAGCCGTTGTCCGTGCTGCGCAACGCGCGCGTGCAAGTGCGCAGCGGTCCGGACGACGGGCGCTTCGCGGTGTCCGATGCGGACGGACACTTCGCGCTGAACGACGTTGCCGCCGGCCAGCTGCTCGTGACGATCAGTCTCGACGGCTACGCGACATGGAGTGAAAGTGTTGGGCTCTACGACAACCTGTCGATCGAGCCCAAGCTGACGCCACTTCAGTAGCTGGAAGGGCAGAGGGATAAGAGCACAGGGCGAAGATGAACCACATGTCTTCACTTCTGCCCTCTGCCCTTTCACCTATGCCCTTTCACTATCCAGTCCTGGCAGCGATGTTGCTCGCACCGCAACGGAGCTCTGCCAATGGACGCAGTCATCGCCAGAGTACGTAACGAGTTCATCGAAATGCCCGGTCTGCGACTCAGCATCCCCCAGGCCATGCGTCTCTGGGGACTCGATCGCGATCAGGCCCAGAGCGTCATCGACAGACTGGTCAACGAAGCGTTTTTGAAGGTCAGTCCGCGCGGCGAAGTGCTGCGCGCGGCCTAACAAACGAAGGAAGGCTCTATGAAGATTGCCGGGCTCGTGCTCGTCGTCCTGGGTGTCGTGGGACTCCTGTATGGCGGAATTCGCTACACCTACAAGGACAAAGTCGTCGACGCGGGCCCGATTCAAATCACCCGCGACAAGAGCGAGTCGATTCCGCTGCCGCCCATCGCCGGCGGCATCATGCTCGTGGCTGGCGTTGCGCTGCTGTTAAAACCTGCACACTAACGGACCGGCTAAAGCCGGTCCCTACCGCTGTCATCGGTAGGGACAGGCTTCAGCCTGTCCGCGCACCTCTCGCACTCCGGTCGCACTTCGCACGTAGCACCTCGCACGACACCTATCACCTCAAGAGTCCTGTGACAGTAGCAACATCGAGTACGACGGCAGCGTAAACGCTGCCGACGCCTGCAGCCCATCCGCCGGCTCGGGTTCCGCTTCGATCGTCGCGGGACCGATGTTGGCGCCCATTTCGCCGTAGAGATTCGAGTCGCTGTTGATCCGCACGTGCCACGCGCCGGCGCACGGCAATCCAATGCGGTAGTCGGTGCGATCGCTCGCCCCCATGTTGATCACCGCGACGACATCGTCGCCCGGCCCGTGGTCGTACCAGCGCTGGAAGGCGACGACATTGGCGTCGTCGTTCACGTGATACACCAGCAGACCCTGACCCATCAGGCCCTTCGTCTGCCCGTGCAGATTGCGCCGCACCGTCACGAGATCCCGATACAGCTGGACAATCCCTGAATGCTGCTCAACCAGCTGCCAGTCAAGCGGCCGGTCGTCCCGGAACCAGCCGTGCTGCAGGAACTCCTGGCCCTGGAAAATCATCGGGATTCCTGGGGTGGTCATCACGAGCGCCGCCGCGAGGGTCGAGCGCTTTTGCGCGAAGGAATTGTCGGGATGATCGTGATCGATCTCCGACGGCACGCGCTGCTTGCCATTCGCCACTTCGTCGTGCGATTCGGTGTAGACGACGCGCTGAAACGCCTCGCCGTTGTAGCGGAAGCTGATCGCATCGGCCAGTCGGACCATCGATCGGTGCTCGTCCGCCGATGCTGCCGTGGCTTCACGAATCGGATGGACGAAACGGGCGTCCCACTGGGTGCTGAAACCGGCGCCGCCTTCTCCGATCGCCTTGGTCAGCCACTCGCTATCCTGCAAATCCTCGGCAATCGTCAGGACCGC
>CAZXXM010000156.1:0-7535 GCA_964644715.1 uncultured Salinisphaerales bacterium | reverse complement strand
CGAACTCGTAGCCGAGCATCCACTTGCCGCTGTGACCCAGCATCACGCCCGCAGGTGCCAACTGCTGCGCGTGGCCGGCGTGCAGCGAAGGCGATGGGGGTGAGGCCAGCGGGATCACCGGATACGGATCGGCGCTGTCCTGCGCGGACGCTGCGAAGGACAGCCCGAGCATCGTCGCGGCGATACTTCGTGCAAGACGTTCGTTGATGCGTTTCATCGTTCTCTCCGGGGGACCGCGTTATTCACGAGGCGGGCGATTCCGCGTCGCATATTTCGTCAGGGCTGGGCGTTGGCAGCACCAGGTCATCGGCGGCGGGCAGCGACAGGTAGACCGGCTGGGTCTGATCGAAGCCCTTGAGGCGCAGGCGGTTGGGCATGCGCGCGAAGCGCTCCACGCAATCGGGCGCGCTGTAGCGGCCCTGCCGGATCACGCGCACGGTCGCGACGATGCCGCCGGGCGGGGCTTGCTTGAGCACGCGCGCGGCGGTGTTGATGCTGGGGCCGACGAAGCACAGCCCGCGTCGCTCGCGCGTGCCCACGTAACCGATCACCAGCGGGCCGGCGTCGAGCGCGATGCGCGCGAGCGGCATCCGCGTCTCCAAGGATCGCGTCCGCAGCAGTTGCCGACGCAGCTCGAACGCCGCCGGCAGGGCGTCGGCCACATCGGAGAAGTACAGCATGGCGCCATCCCCCTCGAAGTCGTGCACGTCTCCGCAGTGCTGCACGGCGACCCGCACCACGACTTCCATGAAAGCCTGCACCAGCGCGAGCACCGTCTCGGCCGAATGCGCGGCGAGCAGGCGCGTGGAATCCACCATGTCCACGAACAGCACGGCCATGTCGCGGCGTGTTGGCAGTAACACTCCGGAGAGGAATGCGCGCTCGGCGATGAGTGTGGAAGAACCCGTGTTTCCTCCGGCAACCGGAAGCAGACGATCCAGCGGTGTCCAGCGCAGGTCGGGACGGGTCACCACCTGCCAGATCGGCAGGTTCGCGGCACGCCAGGCGGGCAATCCGCCTTCGAGCACCGAGACGCGAAGGTAGCCGGCCTCGATCAGCCACTGCGCCACGCGCGTGCTGGAGGCCTGACCCGCGCAGAGGCAGTAGACCGCGATCTCGCGGTCGCGCTCGATGTCGGGCAGTTCGGACCCCGACGGATTGAGCACCACCGGGATCGCGCCGCTGATACCGAATGGCTGTTTTTGCAGGCTGCCAGCGCGGCGCACGTCGAGCAGCAGCAGCGGCTCGGGCCGTTCGAGGCGCGCGAGCAGCGCTTCGGGCGTGAGGCGGGCGAACGTCATGCGGATGCGCTCGTCGCATTGCTGCTCAGCGGCTTGGCGATGGCCTGCACGGCCTTGAGCCCAGTGCCAAAGCGCGCCATTGGCTCGCGGTTTACGCGCAGCGCCTCGTAGGGCAGGAAGCGCAGGTCGAGTTCCGAGACCCGACTGAATGCCGGACGTGCGAACTGTGCGCGAACTGCGCCCTCGCGATCATCCGGGGCCACGAGGAAATACGCGCCAGCAAGGTGGTCCGGCAGTCCCAGTGCGAGATCGAGCATGCGCACGATGCCGGAGTAGATGCTGGTGCTGTGCTCCACCTCGAAGGCGGCCGCGACTCTGTCGTGCTCGGCCGACAGCCACAGCACGTCGATCAGGCGGATGGTGTCCTCCGCACCGCAATTCACGATCGGGGCCGGTAGCACGTCGAGACAGCCGTCGCCCAGATGACCCTGCGCATAGGAACGACCGCGATCATTGCTCGCGATCCACACGCGGAAGCCCAGCGCATGGCCCAGGTCGCGCAGCCAGCCCTGGACCTGGGTGTGTGTGAGATCGGCTTCGCAGGCTTGGGCGAGCGCTCGTGTTTCGCGCGCACTCTCCTCGCGCACGCGCGCAAGGTCGGCCTGCCAGCGCAACAGCGCCGCAGCGTCGGCCGCGTCAGGCGGCAGCGGATAGCGATCCGAGCCGATGTCGAACAGGAAGCCAGCGATGGCGCCCAGATCATTCGAGAGCAGCGGCCGGTGCGCGGCGTTGAGCGCGAGCATGCCCTCGCGCATGGCCAGATACTCGTCCCAGCGACCCAACTTCACCTTGGCGCCGGTCACGCGGTTGTAGCCGCGCACGATGGCGGTGTTGAACGGCGGCACGAGCGTGGGATGCAGGAAGTACAGCAGGTTCGCTGCTGCCGGTCCCAGCCCCTTGATCTTCATCTGGTCAAGTTGGCGGATCGCCGACAGCACCGGCGCTTCGTGCGAGCAGCAGGCGCAGGTGTCGAGGAAGCGGCCGAAGGCTTGCTGATTCGGGCGGCTTTCGTAGATGTCGGGAATCCGCAGCTTGGGCTTCCACAGGAAAGCGTGGTCCGCACCCTTGAAGATCTGTCGCTGCTCGGCGATGGAACCGACAACGGTCTCCAGCGACGAGCCTTTGTAGACGTTGCCGAAGCGATCCGCGTCTATCTCCGCGACGACCGCTTCCACGCCGCGGCGGATCGAGCGGAAATTCTTGAGCCGTTCCTCCCACAGGAACCAGCCGAGGTAGGTGCCGCCGGGGTCGCGGCGCCACTGTTCGAGCAGCGGACGTAGCCAGGCATCGTGTCGCGCGTCGTTCACGGTTGTTCCGACGCGGCGGGCTTGCGGTCGCCATGCTCGGCGAAGGTCTGCGTGGTTCCTTCCGCCGTGAACAGCACGGTCTCGTAGGCGTCGCGGCGGTCACCCTGTTCCATGCCGGGTGATCCGATGGGCATCCCAGGGACCGCGAGCCCGCGCGCGGCGGGTTTATCGGCGAGCAGCTTGTGGATGTCGGCGGCCGGGACATGGCCTTCGATCACGTAGCCATCCACGACACCGGTGTGGCAGGACGCGAGCGGCTGCGGCACGCCGAGCTTGGCTTTCAAGGGGTTCATCGCCGTCTCGTTGTGCGCGACGACCTTGAAGCCCTCCTTGCGCAGATACTCGATCCATTTCGAGCAGCAGTTGCAGGTGGGGCTCTTCCACACCTCGATGGTGGGCTGGTCACCCGGCGTCTTGGCGCCGCAGGCGGCGATCAGGATGGCAATCGCCGTCAGCAGAATCTTGAGTTTCATCGTGGCTCTCCCGGAGCAAGTGATGGGCTGAAGGGACGGGTCAGAATTCGGCGACGACCAAGCAGACCTGCCGGTTGGCGAAGCTCATCTCGATGGCATACCGGACGGCGCGCGCGTGGCGGCGGATGTCGGCGAGCAGCGGCAGCTCGGAACCGGCTGCGGTGCCCGCAGGCACCGGAATCGCGATGGCCAGCAGTGCGGGTCGCAAGGACTGTCGCCATGCGCGCCAGATCGCGCCGAGCAGTGCCGCGTCGAATGACCTCAGTTCGTCGGCGTCGGTAATAAAGACCGACCCGGGCGCTGCCTGCGTGGCCAACCAGTCGAGCAGTGAAATGCACTCGAAACGGATCGGAAAGTCGCGATAGAGCGCCCGGTTGAGTTGCGTCTGCGTGCGGCTGTCATGCAGCCCGACGTAGCGGACGATCTGCGGCAGTCGCTCGGTACAGTCGCGCAGCAGACGGCCCGATCCACAGCCGATCTCGCACAGGGTGGAGAACTCGCCGCTACGACGTGTCAGTACGACACTCAGCAAGGGAATGAGGGCCGCGTGCAGATCGAGCGCCGCGTCCACGACCAGGGGATCGCGGTCCATACCCGGCAGTGGCGAGTATCGGCCGCTCACGGCGAAGCCGATGACGACCAATGGACGTGCACGATCCGCCAGCCCTGCGGCGAGCGGCTCAACACGATGGTCTCGGTCACGGTTGCCGGAGGTCGAGGGTCCGCTTCGCGCGCGACCCAGCGCGACCGCGTCGTCACCCAAGCGCTGCGTTCGTCCGCGTGTCCGGCCTGACTCAAGGTATCGACGTATACCGTCGCAAGGTGTGCGATGTCGGCTTTCAAGTGACGGGCGAGGTACTCCTCGCGAGACACCTGCTCGGCGCCGGCCTCGTAGACAAGAACGTCCGGTGCGAGCAGGGCCAGCGCCTGCGCGACGTTGCCGTCCTCCAGCGCCGCCCGGAACTGATTCACCGTGGCCACCGGATCGTCCAGTCCGCCGCCGGCTGCGGGAGCCGGCGTCGGCAAGCCTATGAGAACGCCGAGCAGGAACAGGCCGAAGCCGCTCGCCCTGTGCAAAGGCAACGGCCACCGGAACGCGCTGCGCGGCGCAGGCTCAGTGCGCATGCGCCTCGGATTCCCCATCGCTTGCTTCAGCCGCAGGCGCTTCGGCCGCCGCGCCGTGTGCGTCGTGACCCGTCTCGCCCGGCGCGCGCGCCGTGAGGATCTGGTATTGCACCGGCGTGAGCGTCGGCAGCTTCTGCAGGAAGGCGACGATCGCCCACATGCGTGCGTCGTCGTGGGTCTTGCCGAATGCGGCCATGCCGCTGGCCTTGATGCCGTGCTTGATGATCCAGAACTGGCGCGCTGCACTGGTCTTGGCATCGCCGTGCCCGCCGCCTTCACCGCCCTCGGCGTGGTGATGCGCCTCGGCGCTCATCGCAAGATTCGGCGGCTGTGGATACAGGCCGAGCGTGAAGTCCGACTCTCGCTTGCCGGGCTGGAGATGGCAGCCGGCGCACATGTCGTTGTAGTCGGCGCCGCCCGCCAGCAGCAGTTGCGGATCGTCCAGCGGCGGCACCTCGATGTCGCGGATCGAGCGCGCGATAGAACGCTCGCGTAGCGTCTCCAGCGCCCAGTACGTAAGCGCGTTGTGCGGCACGTCCGCGCCCATCGGATAGAGCCCGGAGTAGAGAACGCCGAGCCCACCCAGGCCGGCGAGCAGCCCGGCAGCGAGCAGAACCTTGAGAGTTTTCATCGTGCGCCTCGCGCTCACTTACCGTGCTGGGAATGGTCCATGCCGGGCATCGACTCGCCCTTGGGCATCGTCGGCGTCGCCAGCGGACCGGAGGTGGATTTGCCGTAGGGATTGCGTCGCGGTGGGTCGCCGAAGTCGGGATCGCCGCTGACCTTCTTGGCGATCAGGTGCTTCGGGTAGCGATACGCGCCGGGATCGCTGTAGTCGCCGGCCTTCTGGTCATCGCGCACTTTGACCACTGTGAACATGCCGCCCATCTCGATAGGTCCGAACTGGCCTTCGCCGGTCATCATCGGCAACGTGTTGTCCGGCCCCGGCAGGCCCATCGCGACGTGGCCGCTGTGCTCGGCCATCCCGAATTGGCCCATCGCGCCGTAGCCGGGAAGGAACTTGCGGATCTCCGCCTCGACGCCGCTCTGATCGACACCTGCGGGATTGGGGATGGCATGTCCCATCGGCCCCATCGTGTGATGCGCCATGTGACAGTGGAACGCCCAGTCGCCGGGTTCGGTTGCGATGAACTCGATGTCGCGCATCTGGCCGACGCCGACAATCTCCGTGACTTCGCGCCGCCACTGATTGCGCGGCCAGCGTCCGCCATCGCTGCCCGTTACCCAGAACGGATTGCTGTGCAGGTGGATGGGGTGATTCCACATGGAGAGATTGCCCATGCGGATGCGCATGCGCTCGCCGGTGCGCATGACCAGGTTCTCGATGGCCGGGAACACCTTGCTGTTGAAGGTCCACAGATCGAAGTCCTGCATCACCGCCGGATCGGGCCGGTAGGTGCCGGGATGCAGTGCCCAGTTGTGCAACAGGAAGGCGTAGTCGCGGTCGACGGGGACTTCTTCACCGGCCTTCGGATGGATGATGAACAGGCCCATCATTCCGAATGCCATCTGTGTCATCTCGTCGGCATGCGGGTGATACATGTGCGTGCCGTGCTGCTTGAGCGTGAACTCGTAGGCAAAGGTTTCGCCGGGCTTGATCGCGGGCTGGTTGAGTCCGGCTACGCCGTCGTAACCCGCCGGCAGGTCGATGCCATGCCAGTGCACGCTGGTCGGCTCGCCGAGCCGATTGGTGACCAGCAGGCGCACGCGATCACCTTCGACCACCTCGATGGTCGGTCCCGGCGTGGTGCCGTTGTAGCCCCAGCATTTGGCGCGCGAACCCGGCGCGAACTCGTGCTCGATCTCCTCGGCGACGAGATGAAACTCCTTGACGCCGCCTTTCATCGTGTACGGCAACGTCCAGCCGTTGAGCGTGCGAACCGGCAGATAGCCCTGCGAGTGGCGCTTGAGCGCGGCGGGCGGCGCGAGTTCCGGCGGCGGCGTGGGTGCCGCCTTCTCCATGTTCATGTCCGACATGTCCATCGTCGACATGTCGTGGCCTTCGTGCTGGGCCGATGCTGTGCGGGTGACGCCGGCCAACAGGCCGGCGCTCCCTGCCAACTGCAACAGCCGACGACGGGAATAGTCGGGCTTCTCCATCAGTGACTCCCGTGGTCGTGCGGCTCGGCCGCGGTGCCGGCGGGCTTGCCCGAGGGGCCGTGATCCATGCCCTTCATGTCGCCGCCTTTCATGTTCATGCCGGCGTGATCGGGGGCGGCGCCGCACTTGGCCATCATGGCTTGCATGACCGGATCGCTCGCATCCATCTTCGAGTGATCCATGTCCTTCATCGCCGCACAGTCGGGACCGGCCTTGGCGGCCGCGGCTTCCTTGGCGTGCTCCTTGGCGTCGTGGGCGTACGTAACCGGAATCGACAGGCTCAGCGCGAGAATCGAGAGAAAACGAGTGCTGTGGTTCATTGCAAGACTCCAGGGAAATTGGCGCGTCGCGCCAGGGTGAAAAATTCAATGCGCATGGGGTGTCTCCGGCGTTGATTCGGATTTCTGGGGAGCGCCGTGATCCATGCCTCCCATCGGCATGCCGCCCCTGTCGTGACCAGCGTGGGGATCGGGCGCGGCGCCGGCGCCCTGGCAGCGGGTACGCAGGGCTTCGGCCACCGTGGGATCCGCGTGCGACAACTCCGAGCCCTTGAGCGCCGAGCAGTCCGGCCCTGACGCTTCGTCCTTCGAACCCTCCGGCGAGGACGCAGGGCTCGACGACGCGCCGTGATCCATGTTTTCCATGTCCATGCCTTCCATGCCTTCCATGCCGTCTTTCGATCCCGCGTCGGTCGCCGCGGGCTTCTCTGGCTGGGAGTGGTCCATTCCTCCCATGCCGGGCATGTCCTTCATGTCGGAATCGTTCTTCGAGGGCTTCGCAGGCGTCGGCTTCCCGTGCTGCGAGTGATCCATTCCGCGCATTCCCGGCATCGACTCCATGTCCATACCCTTCATGTCGTCCTTCGGAGCGGGCGAGCCGGTCGCGGGCTTCCCTTGCTGGGAGTGATCCATGCCACTCATGCCAGGCATGTCCTTCATGTCCATGCCCTTCATGTCGTGGGACATCCCACCCATCTGGTGCTGGCTGTGGTCCATGCCGCCGCCTTTGGGACGCAGGATCTCGGCGGGGTCCACGGTGGGCTTGGCGGGCTGCGCGCTGCTGGGCAGGTTGCGGCCCACCGCGCGCGACAGCTCGGTGCGCGCCGTCCAGTAGTCGCGGACCGCTTCGATGTAGCCCGCGTAGGCCTCGTATTCCTGCTGCTTGGCCAGGATCACTTCGAAGATGCCGATGAGCATGTAGTTCTGCTC
>CAZXXM010000155.1:0-7546 GCA_964644715.1 uncultured Salinisphaerales bacterium | reverse complement strand
TCCAGTACTTCAGGTAATCCATGATGCGTCTCCGTCCAGGTGCATCGATCGATGTGCCTGCGGACCGTCCCGATGCCGGCGGTTCCGCGGTCGGTGTATCCCGATGTCGTTACGTCAGGCTGCTGCGCGCTTGTTGCCGTCACCCGAGGTGCCGTCCTGCGAGCCCGCGATCGGCCGGATCGTCGATCCCCCGAGGTGCTCGCGGAACAACGCACGACCGATGATGTGTTTCATCACTTCGATCGAGCCGCCGGCAATCTTCACGATGCGCGCATCCGCGTAGGCACGCGCAATCGGGTATTCCCACATGTAGCCCCAGCCGCCGAACAGCTGCAGGCACTCGTCGACGACCTTGCAGTGCAGGTTCGACAGCCACATCTTGGCCATCGCCGCGTCGACTTCGGTCAGCTCGCCCTTCATGAAGCGCTCGATGCACTGATCGGTGAAGACACGCCCGATCACCGCCTCGGTCTTGAGTTCGGCGAGCTTGAACTGCGTGTTCTGGAAATCCGCGATCGTCTTGCCGAAGGCCTTGCGCTGCGCGGTGTAGTCCACCGTGTACTCGATCACCGTCTCGGCGACCGTGGCCGAGCGGATCGCCTGGGCCAGACGCTCCTGGGCGAGCTTGGTCATCATCAGCGAGAAACCCTGGCCTTCTTCGCCGAGCATCGCACTGGCCGGAACGCGCAGGTTCTCGAAGAACAGCTCCGAGGTGTCCTGGCCCTTCATGCCCAGCTTGTCGAGGTTCTTGCCGCGCACGAAGCCCGGCAGCTTGGTGTCGACCAGGAACAGCGTGACGCCACGCGCACCCTGCGTGCTGTCGGTCTTGGTCGCCAGCACGAGCACGTCGCAGAGCTGACCGTTGGAGATGAAGACCTTCTGGCCGTTGATGACGTAGTCGTCGCCGTCGCGCACGGCACGGGTGCGGATCGCCTTGAGATCGGAGCCGGCGTGCGGCTCGGTCATGCCCAGCGAACCGATGGCCTCGCCCGACACCATCTTCGGCAGCCAGTACTTCTTCTGTTCTTCGGTGCCGAAGGACTTCACGTACGTCGACACCAGGTCGCAGTGGATCAGGAACCCGGGGCCGGTGAAGCCGCTGCGGGCCATTTCCTCTAAGACGACGACGTCGAAGAGATAGTCCAGGCCCAGGCCGCCGTACTCCTCGGGAATCGTGCAGCACAGCATTCCCGCCTCGCCCGCCTTGAGCCACAGCTCGCGCGGCACGATGCCGTCCTCTTCCCACTGCTTGTGGAAAGGGGCGATCTCCTTCTCGATGAACTTGCGCACCGAGGAGCGGAACATCTCGTGCTCTTCTTTGAACAGGCGGCGCTCGAACATGGACTGCTCCCTAATCTGGATGAGATGATAGTACGGTACCCTACTAGCTTCTGTAAAGGGCAGCCTTACCCCGCCCCAACAAGTACGTGGTACCCACCGTATTCGGACGTCGGGTGGCCGATCCCCGGACGAAGTCCGGGACTCCCCCGGGATTCGCGAGCGCCGGCCCCGGACTTGGTCCGGGCTACGGGGCCGGCCCTTACAGGCTTCGCGAGATCAGCTCTCTCATGATTTCCGAGGTGCCGCCGTAGATCCGCTGGACGCGGGCGTCGGCGAACAGCCGGCAGATCTCGTATTCGCGCATGAAGCCGTAGCCTCCGTGCAGCTGCAGGCAGGCATCGACGATCCGGCCGTGCATCTCGGTGCACCAGAGCTTGGCGGTGGACGCATGCAGCGCGTCGAGCTGTCCGAGCACGTGCTTTTCCAGGCACTGGTCGGCGAAGGCCCAGCCCACCAGGAGATCGGCCTTGAGATCGGCCAGCTTGTAGCGCGTGTTCTGGAAGTCGCCGATCGCCTGGCCGAAGGCCTTGCGATTGCGGACGTATTCCACGGTGATGTCGAACGCGCGCTGGGCCGAGGCCATCGACTGGTAGGCGATGATCAGGCGCTCCTGCGGCAGTTCGGTCATCAGGGTGGCGAAGCCGGTGCCTTCCACGCCCATGACGTTGCCGACGGGCACCTCGACCTCGTCGAAGAACATCTCCGAGGTGTCCGAGGACAGGTGTCCGAGCTTGTGCAGGTTGCGGCCACGCCGGAAGCCGGGCCGGTCGGTCTCCACCAGGATCAGGCTCATGCCCTTCGAACCGGGCGCATCCGAGGTGCGCGCGACCACGATCACCAGGTCGCAATGCTGGCCGTTGCTGATGAAGGTCTTCGAGCCGCTGATGCGATAGACGTCGCCATCGCGTACCGCTCGCGTCCGGATGCCCTGGAGATCGCTGCCGGTGCCCGGCTCGGTCATCGCGATCGCGCAGACGGTCTCGCCGCTGGCCATGCGCGGCAGCCACTTGCGGCGCTGTTCCTCGGTGCCGGCATGCTGGATGTAGCCGCAGCAGACGTCGCTGTGGACCGAGAAGTCCGTCATCGGACCGGCATAGCCAGCGTAGGCGATCTCCTCGACGACGATGCAATTGTGCTTGAACGTGCCGCCGGCGCCCCCGAGTTCTTCGGGGAGTTGCGGGCACAGCAACCCGGCGCTGCCGCCGGCCGCCCAGAAACTGCGATCGACGATGCCGGCTTCTTCCCAGCGCTGGAAATGCGGCGTGATCTCGGCTTTCACGAAACCGCGCACGGCGTCGCGGAACAACTCGTGTTCTTCGCTGTAGACGGATCGGGGCTTGAGCACGGCAGCATCTCCTGGCAAAGCGTAAAGGCGGGCGGCAGGACGCTAGATCCGTCGGCGCGCCGAATAAAGGCCGCGACCGTTTACTTATTCGTTCGTTCGTTCGATCGCGGCGGCGAGACGCGCCACGCGCGCGTGAACAGTGCCACCAGCGATTCGATCGCGTGGCGGCGGCTGGCCGGACGCCGCGAAGGCGTCGTCAGCACGTAGCGCCCGGCTCCCATGGCCAGTCCGCAAATCTGCGTGACCGCGTCCTGCGGCGAATCGATGTCGATCTGTCCGCCGTCCTTGAGCTGCTGCAGATAGTCCACGAGCGGCTCGGAGACTTCGCGCGAATCCTCGAGCATCGCGCGGCCCAGTTCCGGGAAACGGCCCGCCTCGGCGATCACCATGCGCAGCACCGCGAGATACTCCGGATGCGTGTAGCCATCGTAGAGCCGACTGACGATCTCGCGCAGCACCTCGTCCAGCGGCAGACCGCGATCGACCATCGCGCCCAGGCGTTCGCGCACCGACAGCTGCGCGCGCCGCGCGACCTCCACGAACAATGCCTGCTTGGTTTCGAAGTGCCGGTACAGCGTGAGCTTGGCCACCCCCGCCTCGCGCGCGATTCCCTCCATGCTCGCGGCCTCGAAGCCACGCGAGATGAACACCGCGAGCGCAGCATCGAGAATGGCTCGGCGTGCGACGTCGGCCTGGGCACGGCGCGGCCGCCCGGGCGCACGACGTCCGGCAGGTCTCGGCGCCGCGCCTCGGGCGCCACGTCTGGGGCTGGGATCCATACCGCATGATGCGGCATCCCGGCCGTGTCGCGACGGGACCAGCGGCGATGTTATCGTATGGTTCCATATCATCAACCCGGAGCCCCTCCATGGCCCTCTATTCCGCCGACGCACTGGCCGGCAAGCGCATCCTCGTCACCGGCGGCGGCACCGGACTGGGCAAGGGCGTGGCCGGCTTCCTCGCCCAGCACGGCGCCCATGTGCATCTCTGGGGCCGGCGCATGGAAGTACTGGAAAAAGCCGCGGCCGAGATCAACGAAGGCTGCGGCGCCCGGCGCGCGCACGTGCAGGCGGTGGACATCCGCAAAGCGGAGGCCGTGGACGCCGCGGTCGGCGAGATCTGGTCCCAGCACGGCGCGCTGACTGGCCTGATCAACAACGCCGCCGCGAATTTCATCGCGCCGACCAAGGATCTGAGCCCGCGAGCCTTCGAAGCGGTGACGTCCACGGTGATGAACGGCGCGTTCTTCACGACGCACGCCTGCGGCAAGCGATGGATCGACCAGGGACTGATGGGCTCCGTCGTGTCGACGCTGGTGACCTGGATCTGGACCGGTTCCGCCTTCGTCGTGCCCTCTTCGATGGCCAAGGCCGCCGTCAACGCGATGACCATGTCGCTGGCGGTGGAATGGGCCAAGTACGGGATCCGCATCAACGCCGTCGCGCCGGGTCCGTTCCCGACCGAATACGCCTGGCAGATGCTCTCTCCCACCGATGATGCGAAGATTGGCGCCACCCAGGCGGACGAAGTGCCGATGGGACGCTTCGGCGAGATTCAGGAACTGGCGAACCTCATGATCCTGCTCCTTGGCGATGGCTGCGATTACATCACCGGCGAAACCATCTGCATCGATGGTGGTCATCATCTGGCCGCGCCTTCCACTTTCGCGGGATTGAACAAGCTCAGCGATGACAGTTGGCGCAAGATCCGCGAAGCCAGTCTGGCTGCTACCGCAGCGTCCAAGGCTCAACGCAGCACCTGATTCCACCGAACGCCTCCGCCGCGCGGGCGTAACCGCCGCGTGGAGCCGGTGCGCCGCTGCGTTCGCCCTATTGGGGCCCCTGCTCGCCGCGCCGCTGCATGCGGACGACGGCAAGCCGGGCAAGACGGTGTCGCGCTCCGCGGAAGCCGGTGCGCAGGAAAAGGGCCAGAAGGGAGGGCTCGATTGCCCACCCCCGCCTCCGTTCGCCACCGACCCGTCGACCGGCAAAGTGTCTTACCGCGACTGCGCGGACACGCCGGAACTGATTCGCCTGCAGGGCGGCACGTTCATGATGGGCGAGCAGACCACGACCGGCACGCTCTACGAGCGGCCGCTGCACGAGGTCAAACTCGCCGGCTTTTCGATCGGCAAGTACGAGGTCACGTTCGACGAATGGGACGCCTGCGTTCGCGCGCGCGGCTGCGTCAAAACGCCGGATGACAAGGAATGGGGGCGTGGCCGCCGTCCGGTCATCAACATTACCTGGGTCGATGCGCAGCAATACGTGCACTGGCTGAGCCGGAAGACAGGAGAGAAATACCGCCTGCCGTCTGAGGCGGAATGGGAATACGCCGCACGCGCCGGGACCGACGGGCGCTACTCCTGGGGCGAAGGCGCGGAATGGGCCTGCGACTTCGGCAACGTGCTGGACGTCACCGGCGGCGACAGCCACCCGAACTGGACGTGGCGCGCGACCTGCGACGACAAATACCCCACGACAGCACCGGTCGGCAGCTTCAAGGGCAACGGGTACGGTCTTTACGATATGAACGGCAATGTCTGGGAGTGGGTCCAGGACTGCTGGCACAACGATTACACCGGCGCGCCGAACGACGGCTCCGCCTGGATTTCCGGCGGCGATTGCGGCAAGCGCGTGAATCGCGGCGGCGGCTGGGGCAATCACCCCCGCAGCATGCGCTCGGCCTCGCGCGACGCCGACAGCGGCGAAGGCTTCAGCAACGCCATCGGATTCCGCGTCGTCCGCGAGAACTAGCCGCGGACCCGCCCCCGTAGTAGCCCGGACGAGGTCCGGGGCTCCCCTCGTAAAACGAAAGTCACGCCGGACTTCGTTCGGGCTACGGGTTACGCCGGGGTGCTGCTCAGGTAGAGGCCGATCATCGCGGCCGCCACGACCAGCACCCAGCACTCGAACACCACGCGTAGCGGCGTCGGTGCGTGTCGCAGTTCCATGAAGTGCAGCAGCACCAGGCGCACCTTGTAGGCCGCGATCGCGACGATCGCCACGGTGCTGATGCGAACCGCCACCAGATCCTTCGACAGCACCCAGGTCGTGACGATCGTCGCCAGCATCAGCAGCAGCCAGACAAGGCTGCCGGGTCGCTTGAGCAGGTTCATGAGCGGCTACTTCATCAGGTAGAGCAGCGGGAACAGGACGATCCACAGCAGATCGACCATGTGCCAGAACAGGCCGCCGCTCTCGATCACGGCCAGGCGCTGACGGCTGAAAGCACGCGTTCGCGACATCTTCCAGAACACGAAGAGCATGACGCTGCCGCCGATGACGTGCAGCAGGTGAAAGCCCGTCAGGACGAAGTAGTACATGTAGAAATCGCTGGTCGCGGGCGTGATGCCGGCCGACAGCTTGGCGCCGTACTCGAAGGCCTTGGAGATCGCGAACGCCACGCCGCACAGGAACGCGGCCATCAGCCAGCGCGGGATCTCGTCGAACCGGTCCTGCTTCGCGGCGTTCACCGCCAGCACGACGAACCAGGAGCTCGTCAGCAGGATCAGCGTATTGATGCCGCCGAAGTTCGGATCCAGCGTGAGGCGCCCGGCCTCGAACACGTCGACCGCATCCCGGCGGCCGGTCATCACCAGCATGAACAAGAGGGTGAAGAACAGCATGTCGACGCCGATGAACACCCACACCCCTTCCACGCCGGGAAGGCGTCGGACGTGCTTCGTGGCAGCGTCGGTCACGGGTGGTTCCAGCGATGTTTCGAAGGATCGATGACGATCCTCAAGGGACGGGGCACTCTCCCGCCCTGCCGGTAAGCAGCCAGATTCCGAGGATCAGCGCCGCGGCCACCACCACCCACAATTCGAAAGCGAGTCTCCATTGCAACGGGGCGTGCTTCAGTTCCATGTAGTGCAGCACGATCATCCGGGCCTTGAACACCGCGATCAAGAAGATCAGCGATACGGCCGCCGCCGGCCCCAGGCTCTTGCCCTCGATCAGTGCTCCGGTCGCGATGCTCGCGCAGACCAGGAAGACCCAGGTGAGGACCGCCGCGCGATTCAGGGACAGTGCCATTGCAGCCCCAGGACGTACAACAGCGGGAAGATCAGGATCCACAGTAGATCCACCATGTGCCAGTACAGACCGACCGCCTCGATCTTGCCGCGGAAGTCGGGCGCTCCCGCGTGACGCAGGCTGTAGAACCAGATGAACGCGAGCGCGCCCATGCCGCCGAGGAAGTGCAGGAAGTGCGCCCCGGTCAGAGCGAAGTAGTACATGTAGAACGCGTTGGTGTGCATGCCGATGTCATGCGCAAACTTGTCGCCGTACTCGATCGCCTTGCTGACGCCGAAGCCCGCACCGATGACGAAGGCCGCGAGGATCCAGTTGCGCAGCGCCGTGATGCGCCCTTCCCGCGCCGCGGTGACGGCGAACACCACGCACAGCCCGCTGGTCACCAGGATTAGCAGATTCAGCAGGCCCAGGTGGTAGTCCAGCGTGTTCGCCGACTGGTTGAACACCGCCAGTTCCTTGGAGCGATCCACCATGAAGCCGGTGAACAGCATCCCGAACACGATCAGGTCCGCGATGATGAAGACCAGGATCCCGGCGACCAGATCACGCTGGTCGCGGGATGCTCCGATCGAAGGCGTCGTCGAATTCGTCATCGGCGTCGCATCCGCCTGCTGCGAATCAGGACGTCCTTCCCAGCATTTCCTCGCGCTCTTTGGCGAGGCGCGGAATCGCCTTCATCGTGAAGAACGTGATGATCAGGATGTAGGCGAACCAGACGATGAACTCGACCCAGAAATTGAGCCAGCCCTGGCGTGCGAACAGTCCCGACTTGAAGAACGGCATCAGCAGTTCGAACAGGAAGCTCAGGCCCGCCCAGATCGAG
>CAZXXM010000154.1:0-7560 GCA_964644715.1 uncultured Salinisphaerales bacterium | reverse complement strand
GATCAGCAGCGCCTCGAGCCCCTCGCGCAGCAGGATCGTGAAGGCGCCGACGAATGCGGCCGCGGCGCTGGCGCGGCCATGCGACAGCGCCAGCTCGGTGCGATCGAACAGGGTTTGGACGTGCGCGGCCTGCTCGGAGACCTCGTCCACGCCGGCACCGCGCTGCAGGCGCGCTCGCAGTTCGAGCATGCCCTTCTCCACTTCGGCGAGCAGTTGGGGATCGCGCCCGCGCAGCATCGGTTCCACCGGCTCGAAGCCGTCGATGTAAGCGGACAGCGCGTGCTCGGAGGCGCGCTTGCGATCGCCGGCTTCGTAGGCGGCCACCGCCTCCGTCAAACGCTCACGCGACAGCGCCAGCAAGGTGCCGCTGCCCGCGACGGCGGCCGAGGGCTCGCCGCGCAGGTACGCCGTCACGGCGCGCGCGGTCGGCTCGTCCGACAGCTCGGCCAGCGCGGCCGGCGTCATGCGCACGAGCTGTTCGAGATTCACGATCCGGCTGCGCAGCCGGTCGTCCGACTCCCAGCGCTTCCGGCCCTCGGCATCGAGTTCCGGCGGGAATGCGAAACGTCCCACGTAGAACGCGAGCGCCCAGCGATCGAGCGAAGGCAGCTGCGCGAAGCTCTGCATCGGCGTGCCGTCGAGGCCCTGGCCGATGACCTGGTAGAGCGCGAAGACGCTGCGCTCGCGCGCGCGTTTCGCATCGGTGAAGTCGATCGGTGGCGGCTGCATGCTCCTAGCGGCCGGACCGTCTCCGGCCCCGTGCTCGCCGTGGCAGGCCGCGCAGTGTTCGGCGTACAGCGCCTGGCCGCGCGCCAGGTCCGGCGCCGAGGCCGGGGCCATCGCGATCGGGTAGGCCTGTACCAGGCGATCCGCCAGCGCGTGCGCCTGCCGCTCGATCTCCGGCGGCGATGCCTTGTCGGACACCGACCGGCGCAGCGCCTGCGCCGCGACGACGAGTTCGGCTTGGCCCGCGTCGCCGGCAAGGCCGCGATCTGCGCCTCGATGGTCTCCGAGAATTCCTGCATCTCGCCGTACTCGGACGCGCTGATGACCTGGCCGTCCGCGACCGCGCCGCCGTAGTCCACCGCGAGGTAGTCGAGCAGCCGCCACGTCACGGCGGCGTCGCTCGCCAGCGCGGCGCTGATGCAAAGGGAACCGCCGAGCAGAACCGCCAGCCATCGCAACAGATGAGCCATGAGCCGAAAAGTGCCGTGAAAGGGAGGCGTGCGCCTCGAGCGTTCGTGCTGGCTTCGCGGAGGATCGATATCGGGGCGATGACATCCGTCAGGGGACGTCGTCGAATCCTGCGCGGGGGTGGCTGGCGGGTCGAATGCTACACCCGAAACCGTCACCGGAGCCCGGACGAAGTCCGGGGTTGCGCCGTCCAGACAGCGACACCCCGGACTTCGTCCGGGCTATGGATACTACGGTGACGATGGCTCATTCGATCAGTCCGAAACGCCGCGCCAAGGCGATCGCCTGCACGCGGTTCTTGATCCGCAGCTTCTCGAAGATGTTGCGCAGGTGCCATTTCACGGTGTTGGTCGACACCGACAGGCGCTCGGCGAGATCGCGGTTCGACAGGCCGGCGGAGACGAAGCGCAGCAGGTTGCGCTCGCGCTCGGTCAGGCTCTCGATCAGGCGCTGCGAGAGGCCGCCGGAATCGTCGCGAGCCGCTTGGGCCACTGGTTCGGACGCGGCATCGCCTGCCGCCACGAGCAGCTTCTCCAGATAGGCCTGCACGGCGTCGGGCTGCACGCCACGTGGCGCGCGCACTTGCTTCATCAGCGCCAGCGCCGGCGCGCCTTCGTCGAGAAAGCTGCGCACGAACCCGCCCGCCGCACCGATCTCCAGCGCCTCGAGCATCGCGCGACCGGCGAGATTGGCCTTGTCGGCGGCGCGGAATGCCATGGCGTTGAGCAGGCGCAGCTGCAATTCGCGGCGTCGCCGCCGGGCGGTCGCCGCGCGCCGGATTTCGCCACCGAGCAGCACGCGCGCCTCGGCGTGACGGTCACTGCGGATCAGCCAGCGCGCATACGTCACGACGTGCGCCTCGGCCTCGCCGGCGTGGAACATCAGCCCGTCGCGCGGTTCGTCGCGATAGGCCGGCGGCAACTCGCGCAGCCAGCGGCCGGCCTGTTCCAGATCGCCGTCCAGGGTCGCCTGCCGTGCCAGCTCGGCATGCGCGTAGATCACCAGGCGTTCCAGCGAATGCCGGTAACCGAGATACAGCGCGCGCTCCAGCGATTCCTCCGCCTCGCCGCGACGGCCCGCGAGATGGGCCATGCGGGCGCGCGTGATGCTCATCGTCGCCACCGAGTCGACGATGGCCTGCTGCTCGACCAGCTGACCGTAGTCGCTGACCAGCCGTCCGGCGTCCTCGAGGCGGTTCTGCTCGTAGGTGCCGCTGGCGAGATACGCCGCGATGACGGCACCGGCGGACACCGCGCCGGAGGCCTGTTCCTCGGTGCGTCGCAGTCCGGCTTCGAGCCCGCGCACGGCGTCATCGATGCGACCCTGCGCCGACAGCGCCATGCTGGTGATCGCGTCCTGGTAGGCCTGGCCGAAGGCGTGGTGATCGCGATCGTGCAGCGGACGCGCGCGCTGCATCAGGCTGCGCGCCTCCTCGAACTCCCCTCGGCCGAACTCGTACATCGCGCGCGCGTTGAACGTCACGCCGTACTGCCAGCCACTGCGGTCGACCATCGTCTCGGCGGCGACCTGCGCCTCGGCGCCGAGTTCTTCGATACGGTCCTGCGCCGCCAGCACGAACAGTCGCGACACCTTGTGCGAGGCCACCGCCGCGCGATCGGCGCCGCTGCGCTTGAGCTGCGCCTCGTGCGCGGACAGCAGCCTGTCGGCCTTGTCGAACGCGCGGCGGAAGCCGTAGGCGATCACCGCCGCGTGCACGAGATTGTCGTGGCGCAGCAGCGCTTCGGCCGGCAGGCGTTCGGCATAGGACTCGATCAGGCCCAGCCGCTCCTGCGCGACCAGCGCATCGACCACGCCGGCCAGCAGGCTGGCCGCGCGCTCGGTTTCGCCGGCCTCGAGCCAGTGCTGGATCGCGGCTTCGCGATCGCCGCTGTCGGCATACCAGTCCGCGATGCGCCGATGCCGGCGTCGCAGATCGTCCGGCCTGAACAGTGCCGCAGCACGCGTCAGCAGGAACTGGCGGAACAGGTTGTGGAAGCGCAGCCAGTTGCCTTCGAGATCGACCTGCGCGAGGAACAGGCCGGCGCGCTCGATCTCGGCCAGCCGCTCGGCGCCGCGCGGCTCGCCGGTGATGTGCTCGACCAGCGCCGGCGACAACTTCTCCGGGATCGCCAGTTCCAGCAGCAAGGTGCCCAGCGCCGGCGCGAGGTTGTCGAACATCTCGGCGGCGAGGAAATCCATCAGCTCGCGCGTGACGCCCTTGCCGGCGTAGGCCTCGGCACGAAACCGCGCGCCGCGGCGCAGGCAGAGCCGGAACGCCTGCAGGGCGGCCGGCCAGCCGTCCGTGCGTTCGTGGATCTCGGCCACCTCCTCGGGGCGCAAACTCGAGAACTCGCGGAAGAACTCGATCGTCTCGGAAGGCCGGAAGCAGAGTTCCTCGTTGGCGATCACGACGGTGCCCTCGCGGATCTGCAGGCGCGCCAGACGCGCCGTCGGCAGCACGCGCGTGCCCACGCACAGCTGCACCGACATCGGCAGCCCGCGCACGACCTGAGCGAACACCGCTTCGAAGTGCGCCGAGGCCGCGGTCTCGAAATTGTCGACGACGAGCACCACCGGTTCGCGCACCCGTACCAGCGAGCGCAACAGTTCCTGCAAGGTCGCCGGACGTTCTTGCGAGGGCGCCGCGCCGCGTTTGCGGGCACCGGCGTCCAGGCTTTCGACGGCCTCGCACAGCAGGCGCAGGAAATGCGCGGCGTCGCCCGACTGCGCATCCATGCGCACCCAGCCGATGCGCTCGCCGAGCGCCGCGCGACGCTCGCAGTGCTGTCGCAGCAGGGAGGTCTTGCCGTAGCCGGCCGGAGCCTGCACGACGATCAGCCGCGGACGCGGCTCGGCGCCGAGTCGGTCGAGCAGGCGGTGGCGGACGATGGAGCCGCGGGCAGCCGAGATGGTGGAGAGCGACCCTGCGGATGCGTCAGGTGCGCGCACGCCGGACGCAGCTACGTACGCAGCCGGCGCACGAGCAGCACCTACCACCTTGCGCGCAGCTTTCGGAGGCGCCGATGAGGTCGGCGTCTCTGCTGGCGAGTCCTTCGCGGCGCGCTTGCGTGGCATCGATCAGTGCTGTTCCCCCTCTCCTCGCGGCAGCGGGGAGAGGGTTGGAGTGAGGGGCAGCTTTTTCGTCGGTACGTCCAGCGGGTGGCTCGCTCGAAGTGACCGGCCCCTCACCCTACCCTCTCCCCGCTGTGCGGGGAGAGGGGACCATCAAGCCGGCTCCTTGCCGATCTGCACCATCACCTTGCCGGTGTTGGCGCCCGAATACAGCATCTTCAGCGCCTCCACCGAGTTCTCGATGCCCGGCACGACGTGCAGGCGCGCATTGAGCTTGCCCTCCAGCATCCAGCCGGCGAGCTGCTGCTGGTACTTCGCGTAGTCCTGCAGGTAATCCAGGATCACGAAGCCCTCGACGCGCAGGCGCTTCATGATCAGGTTGCGGAAGTTGTACGGGCCGGGCACACGCTCGCCGGGCTGGGCGTTGTACGTGGAGATCAGGCCGCAGATCACGATGCTGCCGAAGTTCTTCATCGCGGCCATGCCGGCATCGAGCATCTCGCCGCCGACGTTCTCGAAGTGCACGTCGATGCCCTCGGGAGCCAGCGCGCGCAGCCGTTCGAGCACGTTCTCCTTCTTGTAGTCGATGGCGTGGTCGTAGCCGAACTCGCTGGTGAGCCAGCCGCACTTCTCGGCGCCGCCCGCGATGCCGATCGTCTTGCAGCCGTGCAGCTTCGCGATCTGGCCGACGAGCATGCCGACCGCACCCGAGGCCGCGGTGACGACCACGGTGTCGCCCTTCTTCGGGCGCCCGACTTCCATCAGGCCGACCAGCGCGGTGGGGCCGGCGATGGCGAGCACGCCGAACGCCGCGTCGAGCTTCAGGCCGGGGATCCGCGGCATCACCGAGAAACCGGTGCCGTCGCTGACCGAGTACTCCGCCCAGGGCGCCAGGCCCGCGGCGAGCGCGCCCACCGGGAACGCGGCGTTCTTCGACTGGACTACCTCGCCGAGCATGAAGCCCACCATGGGAGCGCCGGGCTTGACCGGCTCCATGTAGAGATCCTTGTCGCCATCGTTGAGCCACAGCCGGTTGGTGGCGTCCATCGACAGGTACATCGAACGCAGCAGGAACTGGCCGTCCGCGATCTCCGGGACCGGCTCCTCGCGCATCACCAAGGTGTCGGCCTCGATGTCCTTCTTCGGCGGCTTGTTGAAGTACCAGCAGCGCATGACGGCTCCTCTTGTCGTTTTAGTAGCCAGGCGAGTGTCTGCCCGGCTTTGGGCTGCAACCCCACCCGAATGGGCGGGCTAAGGTTTTGCGATCCCGAACGCCGGCAGCACCGGGCCGGTAGGGTGCGCCGCGCGCACGCGGATTCGCCGAAACGCCGGCGTGCGCACAGCGCACCCGCCGTGGAGAGACCGGGTCCGGCGTCGCCTTTTCAGAACGCCGGCAACACCAGCGCGAAGCGCAGGCTGAAGTCCGGCGAGGAAGCCACGATCGGATCTTCCTGGAACGACAGCTCGGCGCAGGGCGCCTTGCCCTGGGCGCACCAGCGGCCGCCGATGCTCAGCTGCAGGCCCGCACTCTCCAGCGCGTTGATGTCGCTGTCGTCGTACAGCGGTCCGTGCGCGTACAGCTGCACCAGGGCCTGCAGCGAAGGCAGCAGCCGCACGTCCAGACCCGCGGCGCCGAACGGCACGACGGTGTTCTGCTGGTCTTCGAGCACGTCGGACTTGTCGTTGACCGAAAGGCCGAGCGAGGCGAAGCCGCCGAACCTCGAACCGGCTTCGAACGGCAGCGGCAGGTCGGCCCAGATCGCGGCGCCGAGATTGCCGCCGGCGAGCTCGTCCTCGTCGCCGGTCGGGAGCTTGATCATGCCGCGCAGCATCGCGGCGTCGAACACGCGCAGGCCGGCGCCGACCTGCACGTCGCCCAGGTGGGTGCCGCCGGATTCGGCGTCGAGCCGCGTCTGTCCGTCCTGCACGTAGCGATAGCGGTAGCGGTTTCGCGCCGACTCCTCGCGCCCGCCCTGCGGCAGGCCGAAGACGTCGTGCCAGCCCTCGATCGGGCCATCGAGAAAACCGCCGCCTGTGTGCAGCAGCGGTACGTCGATGTTCCAGTCGGCGCGCGCACCCAATGCCTGCTCGAAGCGCAGGCCGAAGCGCGCCGTCTCGCCGTCGAGCCGCAGCACTTCGCCGGCTTCGTCCTCGTCGACGAACTCGCTGGTGAGATCGATCGACGCGGTCCAGCGACCCTCGCTCACGGGCGCGGCCTGGCCGACGACCGGCAAGGCGAAGTTGCGGGCCAAGGTCGATTGGTTGGTCGTGCCCAGGCCCTGGGCGCCCGCCAACGCGGGATACAGCGACGTCAGCAGGACCCAGCAGGACGGGACGATGCGGCTCGAAGGAAGACGTGACATGTGCTCGTCGGCGGACAGGCAGCAAGGAACTCCGATTCTGCCCCGTTTCGATGCAAGCAAGCTCACCCGTACCCGGATGAAGTCGGGGGTCCCGTTCTGCAAAGCGCGACCCCGGACTTCGTCCGGGCTTCGGTTCAGGTTTTCTTCTGCAGCGCTTCGAAATCGCTCGCCAGGCCGAGCAGCTTGTCCCGCAGGTGCGCCCGCTGGCGCTCGTCGAGCGTGGTCGAGAACGACGCGAGGAACGCGAACCAGTTCTGCGCGTTGTCCTGGTTCACCAGGTCCTGGTCCTTGCCCTCCTCGGCCGGCAGCAGCAGGGTCTTCAGCTCGCCGCAGAACCCGGGGTTGCCGCGCTGGTCCAGCACGACCGCCAGCCGGTCGCGCCAGCGGCGTCGCTCGGCGATCCATTGTTCGTAGCGCTGCGGCCGCTGCTCGGCCCAGGCCTCGACCATCGCCTCCTGCCCGGGCTGGAGATCGCCGATCCAGCGCACCAGCAGTTTGCGGGTGCGCTTGCGCGCATCCTTGCGCACCTTGTCGATCGAGGGTCCGAGATACTCGTCGGCGTCCTCCTGGATGTTGGCGTCGATGCGCCGGAGCATGGAGTCGCGCTGCGTGTCGTCGAAGGTGGCCATCAGCTCGCAGGCCGGCAGCGAGGCGCGCTCGACGACACGGCGGGAATGCTGCCCGGCCCGCGACGCCCACTGCCGGATGTCCGCCGCGCTCATCGGCTCCTGCGTCTGCACTGCCAGCTCGCGCAGATCGCGCCCGTAGCCGGCGAGCTCGGAGGCGCGATGCCAGTCCCAGAGCTGCCGGAACTCCGTCTCGAAGCGGCTCTCCTGTGCCGACTTCAGGTCCACGTACTGGCCCAGCTTCCACGAGGCGAGCCAGTCGAGCCGCTTGTACGCGACCTGCGGCGCGGCACAGGCCCCCAGGG
>CAZXXM010000153.1:0-7590 GCA_964644715.1 uncultured Salinisphaerales bacterium | reverse complement strand
CCTGGAAACGGCTGGTCAGCTTGTCGGCACGCATCTCGAAACCTCCTGAATTCCTGCTGCCGGAATCATGGAGGCCTGGGATTCGAGTTCAAGACGGTGCGGCAAAGAAGCGACGGTCCGACGCATCGCGACGTACGCGCCCGCGCCGCGCACGGTCTTGCCGCAGGACACGATGTCCGTACGCGCCGCCACGGCGGGCGGCGCCTGCGTTCAGACGTTGAATCGGAAATGCATGACGTCGCCCTCGTGTACGCCGTACTCCTTGCCTTCGAGCCTCCAGCGTCCCGCGTCCTTGGCGCCGGCTTCTCCGCGGTACCGGACGTAGTCCTCGTATCCGATGACCTCGGCGCGGATGAAGCCGCGTTCGAAATCGGTGTGGATGACACCCGCCGCCTGCGGGGCGGTGGCGCCGGTCTTGACGGTCCACGCACGGACTTCCTGCACGCCGGCCGTGAAATAGGTCTGCAGGCCGAGCAGCGCGTAGGCGCCGCGAATGACGCGGTTGAGTCCGGGTTCTTCGAGTCCGAGGTCGCGCAGGAAGTCGGCCTTGTCGGCTTCGTCGAGCTGCGCGATCTCGGCCTCGATCGCGGCGCAGACCGGAACGACGAGCGCGTTCTCCGCCTTGGCGTAGGCCTCGACCTTGCGCAGGTACTCGTTGCCTTCACGCAGCGCCTTCTCGTCGACGTTGGCGATGTACAGGGCTGGCTTGGCGGTGATCAGCTGTAATTCACGCATCCACAGACGCTCGTCGCCTTCGGGCGACAGGGCGCGTGCCGGGCGTCCCTGGTCCAGCGTTTCCAGCACGCGCTTGTAGAACTCGTGCTTGGCGATGGCGGTCTTGTCGCCCGTCTTCGCTACCTTCGCAGCGCGATCGCAGGCCTTGGTCACGCCCTCGAGGTCGGCCAACGCAAGCTCGGTATTGATGATCTCGATGTCGCGGATCGGATCGACGCCGCCAGCCACATGGATGATGTCGTCGTTGGCGAAGCAGCGCGTCACGTGGGCAATCGCGTCGGTTTCGCGGATGTGGGCGAGGAACTGGTTCCCCAGCCCCTCACCCTTGCTGGCGCCGGCCACGAGGCCGGCGATGTCCACGAACTCGACCGTCGTGGGAATGATCTTCTGGGGTTTGACGATCTCGGCCAGCGCGGCCAGACGGGGATCGGGCACGGGCACGACACCGACGTTCGGATCGATCGTGCAGAACGGATAGTTCTCCGCGGCGATGCCGGCCTTGGTCAGTGCGTTGAAAAGGGTGGACTTGCCGACGTTGGGCAAGCCGACGATGCCGCATTTGATTCCCACGTGTGATCGCGCCTCGGTGTTTCAGAAGGTAAGGGTGGAAGGGCCCAGGTCATCGGGAATTCATGTTGCATCGCAACACTTGATTCCCCTCGCTGAAGCTGAAAGACCCGCCATGCGCCGCTCCGCTCCCATTATCGCCGCCATCGCGCTGTATTCGCTCGTCTCGGTCCCCAGTTCTGCGATGGCCCCGGGCGATGCGTCGATCGCCGGCTACGCGACGTACCACGTCCGGCTCGAGGTGGCCCGCAACCGGATCCACGTGGCGGCACCCGAGCAAACCCTGCCTGCCGGCGAGTCGGCGACCACGCAGGTCGACATGGGCTACCGGTCGCCGCCCCTGGTCCTGAATCAGCGGGTCACCCGTTTCCCGGGAGCAGGCAAGAAGATGGCCTTGCTCGAGCTGGAGTTTTTCCGCATCGACGACGGCGAGCCGCGAAGGCTGATCGCACCGACGCTCGGTGTGGAACTCGGCAAGGCCCAGGCTTACGAGGTCGCGACCGCGCAGGGGCTGATCACGATCCGGGCGACCGTCGAAGGAGTCGATCCCGTGACCGATGCCGGCCCCGACGGGCCGGCGACGAACCCCTATCCGATGTTATAGGCGGGCGGTTTCACGCCCCAGGCGTGTGCAGCGACTGCACCGCCTTGTCCCAGCCGGAGCCTAGCCAGAGTTCCAGGGCGTCGATCGAACGGTCGATGCCCGCCATCAGCACCGTTTCCTCGTCCTTCGAAGGGCGTTGTTCGGTGAGATAGGGCATGACCAGATGCCGTTCGCCGGGATGGCCGACGCCGATCCGTAGGCGCCGGTAACCGTCTCCGAGCGGCTTGTGGATGTCGCGAAGGCCGTTGTGTCCTCCATGGCCGCCGGCAAGCTTGAGCCGAACGGTCCCGACGGGAAGGTCCAGCTCGTCGTGGGCTACCAGCAGGTCGTCGACGCTCAGCTTGTAGAACTGCGCCAGGGCGGAGACCGCCTGGCCACTTCGATTCATGTAGGTGGACGGCTTCAGGACTAGCACGTCCGACCCCGCCACCTTGACCCGGGCCAGTTCGCCGAAGAATTTCGATTCGGGACGGAAGTTGCCCCGGTGACGATCGACGAAGCGGTCGGCGAGCCAGAATCCGGCGTTGTGCCGGGTACGTGCATATTCGGTCCCGGGATTGCCGAGGCCAATAAGGGCGATGAGTCTGGAATCCGCCATGTGGTCGAGAGGAACTCGGCAAATAAAAAACCCGCCCGGTCGGGGCACCGAACGGGCGGGTCAGCGTAACGCTTCGATAAATAACCAGAAGGTGAGGGCATTGCCGCCCTCGACAGCCAGCAGCCCTGTCGTGCCAGCCGGCAGGGCCGACCGACGGCTTACTTCTTCTTGTCGTCCTTCTTTGCGTCCTTCTTTGCGTCCTTGGCCGGCTCGCCCTTGCCGGCTTCCGGCGCCTTCTGGGCACTGGCCGGAACTTCTGCGGCGGCATCGCCCGCAGCGGCCTCGTCTTCTTCCTTGGCAGCACGGGGCAGGTGGACGGCCACGACGGCCTGGTCGTTGTCGTGCTTGAGTTCGACCAGCTCGACGCCTTCGGGAACGGTCAGCTGCGACAGGTGGATGGCATCGTTCACTTCCATGGCCGAGACGTCGACCTCGATGAACTCCGGCAGGAACTTGGGCAGGCACTCGATTTCGACTTCATTGGCGAGGTGCTCGAAGATGCCGCCGCCGGTCTTCACGCCCGGGGCCACGGCCTCACCCTTGAAGTGCAGCGGAATGCGCATGCGGATGGCGACGTCGGCCAGCACGCGCTGCAGGTCCATGTGCATGACCTCTTCGCGGACCGGGTGACGGTGCAGGTCCTTGAGGACGACCTGTTCGGATTCGTTGCCGATCTTGAGGGTCAGGATCTTCGAATAGAAGGCTTCCTGCTTCAGGCCCTTCCACAACTCGTTGTGATTGACCGACAGGGCCTGCGGGGGCTTGTTGCCGCCGTAGACGATGGCCGGAAGTCTGCCCGTGCGACGCAGGCGGCGGCTCGCACCGGTGCCCTGCTCGTCGCGCGGTTCTGCATTCACCACAAAACCTTGCGCCATGAAAAATCTCCAGAAATTCAGTAGAAAACAGCATGTCTTCGGCCTGCGACCGACCGAAGGGCCGCGTAGTGTACGGAAGCACGTGTGCCGGTGCGAGGGGAAATGGCGGCAAATTGCGGTCTGAATGGCGAGGCGGGAGTTCCGATCGGCTAAACTGCGCCCCCGCCGAACACTGGAAAACGCTGTGGCCGCCGTTCTCAAGCTGGACCAGTTCAGCCTGCTCGACGATTCGAGCTGTGACGCCCGGATCGTTGCCGCCAAGGCCATCCTGGGCAAGCGACTGGCCATTCTCGGCCACCACTACCAGCGCGACGAAGTCTTCAAGCACGCCGACTATTCGGGCGACTCGCTCAAGCTGTCGCAGCAGGCCGCGAACTCCGACGCGGAGTTCATCGTCTTTTGCGGCGTGCACTTCATGGCCGAAGTCGCCGACATCCTGACCTTCGGCCAGCGCAAGGTGATCCTCCCGGACCTCGCGGCAGGCTGTTCGATGGCCGACATGGCCAACCTCGTCAAGGTCCGCAAGTGCTGGGAGGAAATCTCCCAGGTCATCGACCCGGACCAGACCGTTACCCCGGTCACGTACATCAACTCCTCCGCCGACCTGACGGCTTTCTGCGGCAATCACGGCGGCAGCGTCTGCACCAGTTCGAACGCCAAGGCCGTGCTGCAGTGGTCCTTCGCCCGCCGTGAGAAGGTGCTGTTCTTCCCCGACCAGCACCTCGGGCGCAACACCGGCTACAAGATGGGCATCCCACTCGACCAGATGGTCACCTGGGATTTCATGAAGCCGCGCGGCGGGCTGACCGAAGAACAGATCCGCAACGCGAAGATCATCCTGTGGAAGGGCTTCTGCTCGGTTCACCAGATGTTCCAGCCCGCGCACATCGACAACTTCCGCAAGATCCATCCGAATGGCAAGGTGATCAGCCATCCGGAAAATGCGATGGAGGTCTGCCAGAAGTCGGATTTCGTCGGCAGTACCGAGTACATCCTTCGCACGATCCGGGCGAGTCAGCCGGGCGATCACTGGCTGGTCGGTACCGAGCTCAACCTGGTGAATCGTCTTGCCGACGAGATGAAGCCCAAGGGCGTGCAGGTCCAGTTCATGAGTCCGACGGTCTGCATGTGCTCGACGATGTTCCGTACCGATCCTCAGCACCTGGCGTGGGTGCTCGACAATCTCGTCGCCGGCCAGGTCGTCAACCAGATCCGCGTGCCGCAGAACATCGCCGACCCGGCGCGCAAGGCGCTGGATCTGATGCTTGAAGTAGTCGACTGACCGTCCGGGAATCGGCAATGGGGAATCGGGAATCGTAGAGGCCCGTTCGTCGTTGCGATTCCCGATTCCCCATTCCCGATTCCCCATTCCCGTCTTCTGCATGTACACCAACGCCCCCCGTCTGAGCGCATTCGATCCGGAACTTGCTGCGGCGATTGCCGCCGAGAACGCGCGTCAGGAAGCGCACATCGAGCTGATTGCATCGGAGAACTACTGCAGTCCGGCGGTGATGGAAGCGCAGGGTTCGGCGCTGACCAACAAGTACGCCGAGGGTTATCCGGGCAAGCGTTACTACGGCGGTTGCGAGCACGTCGACGTGGCCGAGCAGCTGGCGATCGATCGCGTGAAGCGGCTGTTCGACTGTGATTTCGCCAACGTTCAGCCGCACTCGGGCGCCCAGGCCAACGCGGCGATCTTCCTGAGCCTAGTGCAGCCGGGCGACACGGTGATGGGCATGAACCTGGCGCAGGGCGGACACCTGACGCACGGCAATGCCGCCAATTTCTCCGGCCGTCACCACAAGATCGTGCCCTATGGCCTGGATCCGGTGACCGGTTTGATCAACTACGACGAGATGGAGCGCATCGCGCTGGAGACGAGGCCGAAGATGCTGATCGGCGGATTTTCGGCCTATTCCCGCGTCAAGGACTGGAAGCGGATGCGCGAGATTGCGGACAAGGTCGGTGCGCTGTTCTGGGTGGACATGGCGCACGTGGCGGGGCTGGTTGCGGCGGGGGAGTATCCGAGCCCGCTGCCGCATGCTCACGTGGTGACGTCGACGACGCACAAGACGCTGCGGGGCCCCCGTGGAGGGCTGATTCTGAGCCAGGGCCAGAGCGAGGAATTCAACAAGAAGCTCAATTCGGCGGTGTTCCCCGGCATTCAGGGCGGACCGCTGATGCACGTGGTGGCGGCCAAGGCGGTGGCGTTCAAGGAAGCGCTGGATCCGAGCTTCAAGGTCTACCAGAAGCAGGTGGTACTCAACGCGCGTGCGATGGCCAAGGTTTTCCTCGAGCGTGGCCACAAGGTCGTCTCCGGCGGTACCGACGATCACCTGTTTCTGCTCGATCTGATTGCGAAGAACGTGACGGGCAAGGATGCGGAGGCGGCGCTGGGTCGCGCGCACATCACGGTGAACAAGAATTCGGTTCCGAACGATCCGAAGTCGCCGTTCGTGACCTCGGGCCTGCGTCTGGGCTCGCCGGCGTCGACGACGCGCGGATTCAAGGAAGCGGAAATGGCACAGGTCGCCGGATGGATCGTCGACATCGTCGATGCAATGTCGGCAGGGACCGAGCTGGAATCCGTGATCGACCGTGTCCGTGGCGAAGTCGAGAAGCTGTGTGCCCGCTTCCCGGTTTACGGCAAGGTGCGTTGAGCACCCCGAGGTGAACTCCTGATGCAGTGCCCCTTCTGCAGCGCGACCGATACGCGCGTCATCGACTCGCGACTTGCCGAAGAGGGCACGCAGGTCCGGCGTCGACGCGAGTGCGCGGAGTGCAAGGGGCGTTTCACCACCTTCGAGCGTGCCCAGCTGACGATTCCCAACGTCATCAAGCGCGGCGGAAATCCCGAGCCCTTCGAAGAAGACAAGCTGCGTCGCGGTTTCGAAAGCGCGCTGTACAAGCGTCCGGTCTCTCCCGATGCGGTCGACCACGCGGTCGAGAACGTGATGCGCAAGCTGCGCCAGAGCGGGGAACGCGAAGTGCCTTCGCGTCAGGTCGGCGAATGGGTCATGGAAGAGTTGCGCGATCTCGACCACGTCGCCTACGTGAGATTCGCGTCGATCTACCTGAGCTTCGAGGATCTCAACGCGTTCCGTGACGAGATCGAGCGGCTGCAGCATCTGCCGACGGCCGAGCAGCGTCGCAGCCAGATGTCCCTGATCAGCGGTGGCGAGCCGGATGCGACCCCGGCCGCAGAGCCTGCGCTGCGCAAGCCGAAGTCGAAATGAGCTCGCGGGGCGCTGCCGATTTCATGGCGCAGGCGCTGCGGCTGGCCGAGCGCGGTCGCTACACGACCTTTCCGAATCCGCGAGTGGGCTGCGTCGTCGTTCGCGACGATGTCGTCGTCGGCGAGGGCTGGCATGAGCGTGCCGGGGAGCCTCACGCGGAGATCCGTGCCCTGCGTGAGGCGGGTTCGCAGGCGCGCGGCGCGGATCTGTACGTGACGCTCGAGCCCTGCTCTCACCACGGTCGCACGCCGCCCTGCGCGGATGCCCTGGTCGCGGCCGGTGTACGGAAGGTCTGGGCCGCGATGCGTGATCCGAACCCGCGCGTCGCAGGGCAGGGGATCGAACGCTTGAGAGCGAGCGGCATCGAGGTCGACGTCGGCTTGCTGGAAGGGCCGGCCCGCGAGCTGAATCGTGGCTTCGTTTCGCGCATGGAGCGGGGCCGGCCCTTCGTGACGCTCAAGCTCGCGGCCAGTCTCGATGCGCGCACGGCGATGGCGAACGGCGAATCCCAATGGATCACGGGCCCGGCTGCGCGTGCTGACGTGCACCGTCTGCGCGCCGACGCGGGAGCCGTGCTCAGCGGCGCGGGCACGGTGCTGGCTGACGATCCCCGGATGACGGTGCGTGCCTTTCCGGGTGTCACTCGGGTGCCGGATCGCATCGTGCTCGACTCGAAGGCCCGTGTCGGTGACGCCGCCAAGGTCTGGTCGAGCGATGGCGCGCGCCGCTTCCGCGTTACTGGCGCTTCGGCGCCCGGCGGCGAAGTCGACGGGGTCGAACGCATCGCGACGACTCTGACGGCCGCCGGCCGGATCGAGCTGGATGCGGCGCTCAGGGCGCTGGCCCTGCGCGAGGTCAACCACGTTCTCGTCGAGTGCGGATCCGGTCTGGCCGGGGCGCTGCTGAAGGAAGGCTTGGTAGACGAGCTGATCTGCTATGTCGCGCCGATGCTGCTGGGCGACGCCGCACGGGGTC
>CAZXXM010000152.1:0-7592 GCA_964644715.1 uncultured Salinisphaerales bacterium | reverse complement strand
CACCTGCGACGACCCCGGTCCGCGAGAACATCCTGCGCATCAATGAGGTTGAAAAAGAGATCGGCTGGCGCAGCGATTTCAGCACGGTGCTCGGGTCGGATGGAATCTTCTCCGCCGGCACGCATCTCTCTCGCGTCGATCTCGACTTCGACCGCCGCCTCTCCGGAGACTGGACGCGGTATGTATACGATCAGTCGGATTTTCGCGCCGACCCGACACAGCAGTACATCGTGCTGACGCCCGAGGAATTCAATTCGACGTTGAGCGCGGCGGAGACGCGCTTTGCCGCGTACGCCGACTATACCTGGACCCTCGGCGCTTTCACGTGGACACCCGGAATGCGTTACGAGCACGATGGATTTTCTGGAAAGTCGGTCGTCGCTCCGCGCCTGCTCTTGACGTGGCAGCCCGATGCGATCACCCGCGTATGGACCGGAGGTGGCGTGTATTACCAAGCACCGCGTTATCTCGACATCGCGGCCGATCCTTCCAATCTCGATCTGAAGAGCGAGCGCTCCACGCAGCTGATGCTGGGCTTCTCCCGGCACCTGCGCGAGGATCTCCGTTTCTCGGCCGAAGGCTATTATCAGCAGCTCGACGATCTGATCGTGTTCGACGATCGGACCACGGAAACGGCGACGAACATCGGCGAAGGGTACGCGACGGGCGTTGACCTGATGCTCGCCAAGCGCATGAGCCACGGCTGGTCCGGTTCGGCGACCTACTCGTACTCCCGCGCCCGCCGTGACGACAAGCTTGGCGAAGGAGAATTTGCGTCGGATTGGGATCGGCCGCATGCGTTCGGTATCGTCGGCGCCTGGCAGCCGACCGATCGATGGACGTTCTCGGCGAAATGGAAATATGCATCGGGACGGCCCACCGACGCGTTCGTCGTACACAGCGACGTGTTGGGAAGCGCAGGGCCCGTGCGTTACTCCAAAGAGTTGACGCGTACAAACACCGAGCGTCTGCCTGACTATCATTCGCTGAGCATGCGGGCGGACTACCAGCGCCGCTTCGGCCCGCTGAGCCTGGTCGCTTATCTCGACGTCCTGAACGTCTACGGCCGCAAGAACGGCAATGCTTACGAATGGGACGAACGTCGCGGAGTCCACATCATCGAAGGACTCGACGAACTGCTGCCCACCATCGGACTCAGGTTCGAATACTCCTGGACGCCAGGCACTTGAGCCAGCCACCGAGATTGCTCATTGAGATTGCTCATCATCGAAGACAACCAGCGTCTCTGCCAGGCCGTCGCGGAGAGCCTGCGATCCCAAGGATTCGCGGTCGATACGGCGGCCACCGCGGCAGAGGGACTGCGGATCTGGCAAGCGGCCGACTATGACGTCGCCGTTCTCGATCTGATGCTCCCGGACGGCAGCGGCCTCGGCGCGCTGAAGGAAATGCGCGGCCGAGGCAGCAAGACACCCGTGCTGATCCTCACCGCACTAGGTGCGATCGAAGACCGCGTGCGGGGCCTGGATTGCGGCGCGGACGACTATCTCGTCAAGCCCTTCGCGACGCAGGAGCTCATCGCCCGGCTGCGAGCGCTGTTGCGCCGTCCAGGCGCGGCTTTGGGCCGCACGCTGACGCTCGGCAACGTGAGGCTCAATACGTCCGCACGCATCGCCACCGTCGCCGAGACGCAGCTCGATCTCACACGTTCGGAGCTGATCGTGCTCGAAACGCTGCTGCGCAATCAGGGGCGAGTCATCTCGAAGGAGCGGCTCGGCGAATGCTTGTACGATTTTCAGCAGGAGCGCAGCGCGAATTCGGTGGAGACGCAGGTGCATCGGTTGCGCAAGAAGCTCGCGTCCGCGGGCGCCGACGTGTCGCTCCGCACCTTGCGCGGTCTTGGCTATCTTGCCTCCTGATCGCGATTCGATGCGCGCCCCGTCCCTCCTTCGAGCCCTCGTCGTTCGGCTCACCATCGTGGTCCTGCTGGCGCTGGCCGGCAGCTACCTGGTGTTGTACTTCGAATTTCGCGATGGCCTGATGGGTCTGGAGGGCCAGAGCATCGCCATCCAGGTGCAGGACCTTCGTGCGTCGGTCGTGCCGGGGTCGAACCCGCCGCGGCTGGAGTTGCCACCGGCCCTGCAAGCGTTCTACGCCCAACCGGATACATTGAACGGCTACCAACTTCTGGGCGCAGATGGCACGGTGCTGGAGTCGGGCGGTTTCTCCGCGCCAGATCTGCCATTGCCGGTTGCTCGAGCCGCCGGGCAGGTCATCGTGCAGCTGGAAACGAATGCCTTGGCGGGCAACAGCATCATGGCTGCCGCGCTCGATCTCGACGATCCTCACGGCCGTCACTGGTTGCGTGTGGTGCGAAATCTCGAAGATACGGAGAGCCTGGTCGCCCAGCTCATGCTCGGCGCGCTGGACGAGCTGTATCCGCCGATTGCCCTGCTGCTGATCGCCGTGGTCAGCGTCGTCGTCGTGACCGTGCTGTCATCGCTTCGCTCCCTGCGCACCGTATCGCATCAGGCCTCGATGTTGTCGCTGAGTCGTCTGGGCGAGCGCTTGCATGCCAAGAACCTTCCTCGGGAACTCGTTCCGCTGGTTCAGGCGGTCAACACATCGCTCGATCGGCTCGAAGCGGACTATCGCGTGCAAAGGGAATTCACCGCCAACGCCGCGCATCAGCTACGTACACCGCTTGCGACCTTGCGGGCACGACTCGAGTCCCGCTTCTCGGCGCAGGTACTGGGCGACGTGACGTTCGAGATCGAACAGCTCGCGCGGCTCGTCGAGCAACTGCTCTGTCTTGCGCGCCTCGATTCGCAGGAAGAGTTCCAGTTTGCGCCGTTCGACGCTTACGCCGTTGCGCTGGAAGTGGCTCGGGAGCTGGCGCCCGCAGCGCTCGAATCGGAACACTACGTGACCGCCGCGACGCCCGACGCCACCGTGCCCGCGCACGGGAATGCGACATTGACGCGCCTGGTCTTTCGCAACCTGATCGAGAACGCGATCCAGTACACGCCCGCCCGCGCGTCGATCACGCTGTCCGCCGATTCCAGCGCCGTGATCATCGCCGACGATGGACCCGGAATCGCGGTGGATGCCGCTGCATCCCTGTTCGAGCGCTTCCGTCGCGGTCCCAATGCCTCCGGCCCTGGCGCGGGCCTGGGGCTGGCCATCGCGAAGTGCATCATGGAACGGCAGGGCGGCCGCCTGTCGCTCGACCCGAATACCTCCCACGGTGCGCGTTTCGTGATGGAGTTTCCCGAACCTGTGTAGGTTTCGCGCGTTGCTCGGCACGCACGGGTCAGATCGATCGAGGCCTGCTCGCAATCGATGACTGACTTCGCCGACACGAAGGGCGGGCACGAAGCGGCGGCGTGTCCTCCGAGCGCGAGCGCCCGAGACGAGCCGAGTCGGCAGGCACGCCACTCGAACCGACCGGGCAGCACACGTCCCGCAAGCCGGCGCGAGGCAGCCCTAGGACGCCAGATCGAGCCCCGGCCAGTTGCTGAAGTCCGCGTAGCTGCGATCGACGGCGATCTTGTCTCCGCGAATCTCGAGGACGGCACAGAGCGGAATGCCCCAATCCTTGCCGCGTGTTTCGTCGACCAGCAGCACCTCGACCGTCACGGCGTGCTCCGTCGCGTGAAGGTGCTTGACCCGCATGCGCCGCTGCGGCGCCGCGTTCCAGATCTTCTTCTCGACCTCGACGAATTTCTCGATACCCGCAAACGATCCGAGCCCCATGCACTCGAGCTGGTAATCCTCGTGATAGCACTCGCGGACGAAGCGCTCGGGATCGGTGTTGTACAACTCCACGTATCGGCGCGCGACTGCGAGATTCTTCTCGACGTTGGGGCTCATGAAGGCTCCTTTCGTGAATGGCCGCTGCGTGCAGAGACGAGAACGACCGCTGCCCGAAGCGGGCTACCCCCATCGTACGCGCGGAAACCGGACCGTGCGCCCGTCCTGATGCGCGCGGGCGACGAGAGGCTCGACGGAGCCTCGTCGCCGCGCCACGCGCCAAGCCGGCGTTTTTCGGCCATCACCGGGTCCGGCGCCGAAAAGCACCGGACCCGGTGGGACTCACGCCGCCTTGTCGACCGCCGACAGCTTGGGGCCGGCGCCGTTGACGGCGATTCGACGCGGCTTGGCCGACTCGGGAATGCGGCGCACCAGGTCCACGCTGAGCAGACCATTCTTCAGACTCGCACCGTGGACCTCGATGTAATCCGCGAGGCGGAAGCTGAGCTTGAATGCGCGCTGGGCGATACCGCGATGCAGGTACGTGGTGTCGTCCTGCGCGTCGCGTTTGGCCGAACCGATCGTGAGGACGTCCTTCTCGACCTGCAATTCCAGGTCTTCCTCGGCCATACCGGCGGCGGCGACCACGATCCGGTATTCGTCCTCGCCCTTTTTCTCGACGTTGTACGGCGGATAGGACGCAGGCTCGTTGCGCATCAGGGATTCGAACAGATCACCGAAACGATCGAAGCCGATGCTCGAGCGGTACAGAGGGGAAAGCGTATTCATGGTGTGACCTCCTGTTGTTCAGCGAAGTAGGTTGAGCCGGGACCCGAACCTCGGCATCCCGACATCGCCGATCTAGGAGCGTGGCGGGCGGTTTCAAGGGGCGGACTGCGCCAAAAAATGGGGGCTTCTCCGTGTCCCGGAGAGCGGCGAACGTAGCCCGGACGAAGTCCGGGGTTCTCCTCGCAAAACGGAGCGCAACCCCGGACTTCGTCCGGGCTACGAGCCGTCAACGGAGCGCCCTCGCGGGCGGCCGCCTCAGCCCATCCGCTTCGCCACCTCGTTCAGCATGACCTCGGTCGCGCCGCCACCGATCGACTGGACCCGGGCATCGCG
Organism: uncultured Salinisphaerales bacterium; assembly: GCA_964644715.1. Taxonomy (GTDB): domain Bacteria; phylum Pseudomonadota; class Gammaproteobacteria; order Nevskiales; family Nevskiaceae; genus Panacagrimonas. The sequence continues at coordinate 2,759 of CAZXXM010000152.1, read as the reverse complement.
CGCCATGCGCTCGACCGGCGTCTCCCGCATGTAGCCCATGCCGCCGTGGAACTGGACGCAGTCGTAGAGCACTTCGTTCACGAGCGTGCCGCACAGCGCCTTGAGCATCGAAACCTCTTTCACCGCATCGATGTCGCGGGCGACCTTCCAGGCCGTGAGGTAGAGCATGGCGCGGGCCGATTCGACCTGGGTTGCGCGCCAGGCCAGTCGCTCGCGGATCGAGCCCAAGGTCCACAGCGGATTGCCGAAGGCCTTGCGCTGGCGCACCCAGTCGAGCGTCAGCTCGATGGCCTTGGACGCCTCGCCGATCGCCTGGGCGCCGAGCACCACGCGCTCGTTCTGCAGATTCTTGACCAGCGCGTAGAACCCGCGGTTCTGCTCGCCGAGCAGATTGCCCCTGGGAATGCGGCATTCGTCGAACGTCAGCTCGGCGGTGTCGCTGGACAGCCAGCCCGTCTTCTTGAGCGGGCGCGCGACGGTGAAGCCTGGCGTGCCCTTCTCGACGATGAACATCGAGACCTGGTGGTTGCGGCCCGGCTCGCCGGTTTTTGCGGCGACGAAATAGATGTCGCCGTGGACGCCGTTGGTGATGAACATCTTCGAGCCGTTGAGCACCCACTCGTCACCGTCGAGACGCGCGGTGCTGCGCATGCTCGCCAGGTCGGATCCGGCGTGCGCCTCGGTCATCGCCACGGCGGCGATCCGCCTGCCGGCGATGATGTCGGGCATGTACCGCGCCTGCTGCTCCGCGGTTCCCGCGTGGTGCAGATGCGGGCTGGCCATGTCCGTGTGAACGAGCACCGTGATCGCGAAGCCGCCATACGTGCTGCGACCGAGCTCTTCCGCGAGGACGACCGTGGCCAGGGTATCGAGCTCGCTGCCGCCGTACTCGCTCGAGTACCGCATGCCGAGGACGCCGAGTTCGCCCAGCTCGCGCAGGACCTCGCGCGGCGTGAAGCCCTGCTCTTCCCAGGCGTCGGCATGCGGGAGCACCCGGTCGGCGATGAAGCGCCGCAAGGTCGAGCGCAATTGTTCGTGCTCTTCGGTGAAAAAAGGATCTGAAGCCGCGGCGCGGCGCGTGGTCATGGGATCGTTCATCGCATGTCTCCTGCTCATCAAGAAGGGTGGGGATCGGATCCGGTCACCGGCGTCCATGGGAAGGCCGGTGCCGCAACGCCGTGTCTGGATTCTTCACGGGGTTTCGAGTGTGATCAGCACGGTGCCCTTGTTCACCGTCACGCCGGCCTCGACCTCGATCGACGCCACGGTCGCATCGGAGGGCGAGACCAGCGTGTGGAACAGCTTCATGGCTTCCAGCACCAGCACGGATTCGCCCGCCTTGACCTTCTGACCGACTCCGACGAGCACCTGGCTCACGAGTCCCGGAAGCTCGGCGACCAATCGATTGCCGCCCTGCCCGGAACGGGAAGACGCCGGCTGGTGCAACACGTCGGGCACGATGCGGAACCGGGCCTGCACGCCGTCGGACCAGACGGCGACGCCATCGTCCGTTTCGCGAACGTGAAACGGGCGGAGCAGAACCTCGAGCGTGGCGCTCGACCGGTCGGCCTTCGTCAGCGTCACCGGGATGAAGTGGCCGGGAAGCTTCACGCGCAGGTCGCACCGTGAATCCCATTCGACGCGGGCGAGTCGTGCCGCGTCGTCCGCGGAGAACACTTGAACGCAGGTCGATGCCGCGAGTCCCGCCGGCGCGGTCAGCCGGAACCCGGCCAGGCTTCCCATCGGCGTGTCGTTCGCCCGCTGGCGCTGCGCGATGGCGGCCCAACCCGCAGCGGCGGCCGCCGTCAGCGAAGCGCCCAGGACCTTCGGGGCGGCATAGCCTTCCGGAAAGAGGTCGGCGAGAAAACGGGTCGTCAGGACGTCGCGGAACACCGGACGCTCGAGCAGATCGACGAGGAAAGCCTGGTTGGTCTGCGTGCCCTCGACGCGAAACCGGCGAAGGCCGCCCACGAGCCGCGCCAACGCGGCATCGCGCGTACTGCCGAAGCCGATCACCTTGGCGACCATCGAGTCGTAGTGCGGCGTGATCTCGCTCTGGCCGTCGATGCCGCTGTCGATCCGCACGCCCGGCAGTTGCGGCTCGTCGTAGTTCTCCACCCTTCCGAACGAGGCGCGGTAGCCCTCTTCCGGAACTTCCGAATTCACGCGCGCCTCGATGGCCCATCCGTGGCGCCGGACGTCCGCCTGCGTGAAAGCCAGCTTCTCGCCCTTGGCCACGCGGATCTGCTGCTCGACCAGGTCCATCTGCGTCGTCAGCTCCGTCACCGGATGCTCGACCTGCAGGCGCGTGTTCATCTCCAGGAAGTAGGGCTCGTCGTTGCGATCGGCATCGAGCACGAATTCGACCGTGCCGGTGGAGTCGTAGCCGATGCGCCGGCCCAGCGAAACGGCAGCCTCGAACAGGCGGGCGCGAATCTCGTCCGAGAGATGAGCGGCCGGCGCCTCTTCGATCACCTTCTGGTAGTTACGCTGGACCGAGCACTCGCGTTCGAACAGGTGGACGAGGTTGCCGTGCCGGTCGCCCAGCAGCTGCACCTCGACATGGCGCGGGCGCAGGATGTAGCGCTCGAGCAGCACCTTGTCGTCGCCAAAAGCGGCCATCGCCTCGTTGCGCGCATCGCGCAGCCGGTCCGACAGCTGCGACGCCTCGTCGACGCGCTTCATGCCTTTGCCGCCACCGCCGGCACTGGCCTTGATCAGCAGCGGGAAACCGATGGCGAGTGCCTCCTGGCGCAGAC
>CAZXXM010000151.1:0-7670 GCA_964644715.1 uncultured Salinisphaerales bacterium | reverse complement strand
TACGTGGAGATCACCTGCGTGAAATGCCCGCACACCGATCCCTGCGGCGCCTTGCAGGCCTGCTTCTTGTTGTCGTACCACTGGCCCTCGCTGGCCCAGCGATCGACGACGTTTTCCGGCGTCTTGCGATACCCCTCGTAGGCGCCTTCACGCCAATAGCTGAAGACGTTCTCGCCCCAGGTCAGGCGGCGTTCGTCGCCCGGGCTGTGGCTGATCTGGCAGCCGCGGCGCGCCAATTCGTCGGCCCAGGCCTGCGCGACGTCCGCAGCGGCGTTGGACCAGACGAGCGCCGGCGTGCCGACCTGCTTGCGCCAATGGTTGTGCGCTTCGAGCAGACCGGCGAAATCGGCGGGCTCGACGTTCGGGCGCGGGGCGGCCACCACCTTCTTGTCTTCGGCCGGCGGCGGGTCCTTCGGCAGCTCGGTGGGTGCCGATGCCGGCGCCTTCGAGATCTCCGCCTCGGCGGCGGGCGCGGCCGCCTCCGCGTCGCCGGAGGCTTGCGGGGAAGGTTCGGGGCTCGACGCGCAGGCTCCGAGCAGCAAGGCCAGCGCGGCGAGCCGGATCGAACGACGAAGACGCAGGGCGAGGGCGCTCATGCTCCGATCATGCCCAAGGCCTGGAGTCCGGCCAAGGAAGCGCGCAAAAACAAAGGGCCGGCGAAAGCCGGCCCGATGAACGACACCTGACGCAAGACCTCAGCGCGCCTTGTGGCTCGGGATCTTCGGCGTGAACAGCGTCGTTTCCTGCGACTCGAAATACAGCGAGAGCGCCTTGATGTCTGCGTCGGACAGGCCCGCGGCCTGCGCGACCATCACCGGGTTCTTGCGCTTGCCATCCTTGTACTCGTGCAGCGCGTGCTGCAGGTAGTTGGCGTACTGGCCGGCCAGCGACGGGTACTCCGGCATGATCGGCTTGCCACCGCCAGGTCCATGGCAGGCCGCACAGACGGCCGCCTTCTCGGGGGCGGCGACTTCACCGGCGGAGACCGGCACGGCGAGTCCGGCGAGAGCGGCCGCAATCAGGATGCGCTTGAAGGTCATGGCGGCGATCATCGGTGGTGCGGAGCCGTGGCGAGGTAGGCCGCGACATCGGCGATGTCCTGGTCGCTCATGCTGGCGGCCTGAGCGTGCATCGTGGCGTGCGGGCGCTCACCACTGCGGTAGGCCTTCAACGCGGCCTCGAGATACTTCGGCGACTGGCCGCCGACCTTGGGCACGCGATACGTCGGATACACGTTGTTGTAGCCCGGAATGCCGTGGCATCCCATGCACGTGTTGGCTTTTTCCATACCCGCCTCGGCATTGCCTTCCGCCCAAGCGGGCAGAGTGAGGACGGCGGCGAGGGCGATGAGGCCCCAACGCACGAATTTCATGAGTGGCTGGCTCCCAGCTGGCTAACTTGCTTGCGCGCGGGTTCTAGGGACCGCGGCGGGTGGCTATGTTCGGGGAATGCGTCGCGCCGGTCAACGCGCGGTCGTCATACTCGCTTGGATATAGTCATCCGGATACCGGTCGCAGCGCGGCCATGTTTCGCTCCCCCGATCCATGCCGAGTCCCGCCGCCCCCGACGAAGATCCTTCCCTGCAGGTAGCTGCGGTGGACCTGGGCTCGAACAGCTTCCACATGCTGGTGGCGCGCGCGCACGGCTCGGAATTGCAGGTCATCGATCGCCTGCGCGAGCCGGTACGACTGGCCGCCGGGCTGGATCCGGACCGGCGCCTGCGTCCTGATGCGCAGGCGCGCGCGCTCGACTGCCTCAAGCGTTTCGGACAGCGTCTGCGCAACCTGCCGGGCCAGCGCGTGCGCGCGGTCGGCACCAACACGATGCGCAAGCTCAAGCGCGGCGCCGACTTCCACGCCGCGGCCGAGGTGGCACTGGGTCATCGCATCGAGATCATCTCCGGCGTCGAGGAAGCGCGCCTGGTCTACGGCGGCGTCACCCACGGCATGGGCCTGGCGCAGCCGCGCCGGCTGGTCGTGGACATCGGCGGCGGCAGCACCGAGGTGATCGTCGGCCGCGCGTCCGAACCGCGCCTGATGGAGTCGGTCGGCCTGGGCTGCGTGGTCCACCAGGCGAAATTCTTCGACGACGGCGCGATCACCCGCGCCCGCTTCCGAAAAGCGCGCCTGGCCGCCCAGGTCGGGCTCGAGTTCCTCGAGCACCGCTACCGCAAGGCCGGCTGGGATCTGGCGATCGGTGCCAGCGGAACGGTCCGCGGTGTCTGGCGCGTCATGCGCGAGCAGGGCTGGGCCGACCAGGAGCTGACCCGCGAGGGCCTGGAGAAGGTCGTGTCGCTCGTCATCGACCGCGGACATGTCGACCGCCTCGACTTCCCGGCGCTGCGCGAGGACCGTCGCCCGGTGTTCGCCGGGGGTCTGGCGGTGCTCGCCGGCGTGTTCGATTCGCTGCAGCTCGAAACGCTCGCGACCTCCGAACGGGCCCTGCGCGAGGGCCTGCTCTACGACCTGCTCGGCCGGCTTTCCGACCAGGACGTTCGCGACCGGGCCGTGCAGGCCATGGCCCAGCGCTACGACGTGGACCTGGCCCACGCGGAGGCGGTACGGGCCACGGCGCTGAAACTGCTCAAACAGGTACAGGGGCCCTGGCATCTGGACCCCAAGCCGTCCGCCGCGCTGCTCGGCTGGGCCGCCAGCCTGCACGAGATCGGCCTGGTCATCGCCCACTCGCAGTACCACAAGCACGGCGAGTACATCCTGAGGAACGCCGATCTCCAGGGCTTCTCGCAGACCGACCAGCGCCTGCTCGCCTGCCTGGTCCGCCTGCACCGCAGCAAGTTCTCGATCAGCGCACTGGACGAACTGCCCAGCACCTACGTCGAGTCGATCCAGCGCCTGGCGGTGCTGTTCCGGCTGGCCTTCCTGCTGCACCGTTCGAGGACACCGGGGCTGAAGCCGCCGGTGCGCCTGAAGGTCAACCGGCGCAGCCTCGAACTCGGCTTCACCGGCAAGTGGCTGGCCTCGCACCCGCTGACCCAGGCCGACCTCGCCGAGGAGGCCGCGCACCTGGAACTCATCCAGATGCGGCTGCGTTTCGCCTGAGTAGAATCGGGTTTCAGGCGGCAGGCGCCGCATGAAACCGGCAAACTCCTGCACACTGGGGAAGCACGTCGCGGATCGCGTTTCGCCGCGGCGGGCGTCCGGCAACGGATATCGCGTCATGAAGGGAAGGGGCTGCCAGCAAACCCCTGAGGTCCGGTCTTCGTCTGCGATGGGCGAGCCGGGCGTGTATCGGAGCAAGTCTTGAACCTTAGCGCGGCAAACCCACCGCCCGCCGAACGGCGCGGCGCCGAAGATGCAGCCACCGCCAGGCTGGTCGACGAGCTTCGGGCGCTGGCGTCCGACACGCTCGGCCGCGGCATCGAGCGCATGTTCGACGGCGCCGACGACATGCTGTTCGAGATGGCCCGCCGTGCCACCAACAACAAGGACCAGCGCATCTACTTCGACACCATGCGTGTCGTGCGGCTGGGCCGTCCGAAGATCGGCAAGATCTTCCGCGAGGAGATCAGCGCCGGCTTCGTTCCCGAGTCGCAGCGCAAGGAAGAGGACAGCAAGGCGCTCGAGATCGCGTTCGAGAACCTGAGCCTGCAGGAATCGAAGTCGCTCGAAGAGACCATCGCCATCTCCACGATGGCGAGCAAGGCCGAGAACCTGTACAGCCACCTGTTGTTCGAACTCGGCCGCCGCCTCGAATGGCTGATCACGGAGCGCGGCGCGCCGATCTCGACGAGCGCGCTGGCACCCGCGACGATCTCCGCGGCCTTCCGGCGCAGCGCCGAGGCGCTGGACGTCGAGTTCGACATCGAACTGGTGATCTTCAAGCTGTTCGATCGCCTGGTCATCAGCGATCTCGGCGAGCTGTACAGCCGCGTGCTGCGCTTCCTCGACGAGAACGGCGTCAAGCCGGCCGCGATCGGCGGATCCGCGGCGCGTGCGAATTCGTCGGGCGCAGGATCCGGCGGCGCGATGCAAGGCGCGGCCGGCTTCGATCCGTCCCAACCGCCCGCCGACGCGACGCCCGGTGCCGCGGGAGGGCTGCCGGCGCCGCAGGGTTACGGCTTCGCGCAGCCGCCGATGATGGACGCGGCCACGCTCAACGCGCTGCGGTCGCTCGGCGGCGCCTCCGGCGGCGCGATGGTGCCTCAGACGCCCCATTACGGCGCCGTCTCCGGTTACTACGGCGACGTACAGCTCGGCGCAGACCTCGCGTCCGCGGCGTCGGGCCGGATCGTACCGGGCTGGGAGGCGCCGCGCGCCTACGCCTACGTGCAGCGGGCCAGCGCCGTCGGCCAGATGTTCAACGAGCTGATGCAGGATCCCAGCCTGCCCGCTCCGCTCAAGCCGCGCTTCGACCAGCTGCGCTTCTCGGTCATCAAGAGCGCGCTGCGCGACACCGGCTTCTTCGCCGACCGGCATCACCCGGTACGCGGCCTGATGAGCGAGCTGACCACGCTCGCTGCCAGCGCCCGCGCCAGCGGCATGGAAGCGATGCGCCGCATCGAGGAACTGGTCGGCCAGATCCAGGGCCAGTTCGACGTCGCCGCGAACGAGGTCCGCTCGCAGAACGCCCTGCCCGGCCCGGTCGACGAAAAGACGCTCGAGCAGTTCTTCGCCCAGCAGAAGGAAGACGCACGCCAGCGCCGGCAGATCATCATCGAGCGCACGCGCCGCGTGGTGGCCGAAGAACTGCAGCTGCAGACGCTGAGCCGCAAGATTCCGGAGCCGGTGTGGCCCTTGCTGAATTCCGGCTGGGCACCGCTCGCCGCGCTCTGCCTGCTCAAGCAGGGCGCCGACAGCGACGGCTGGCGCGATGCGATGAAGCTGCTGAATCGCGTGCTCGACTCGGTCGACCTGCGCCGGCCCGCGGCGCGCAGCCAGGACAACGTCGACGCGCTGGCACAGGACCTCGCCGCCCGCTTCGGCGACATCGGCATGATCGAGGACCGCATCCACGCGCTGCTGCGCAGCTGGCGCAGCGGGATCGAGGAAGTCGAGGCCGCCGCCGTCGCACGTCCGGCCGCCACGGCCCCCTCGGCAACGTCGTTCGATACGCGAGTACCGTTCGCCGCGGAAGCGCCTGCCGCGACGATGCCCGCGGCCTCCGTTGCCGAGGAGCCTCTCGATCCGCAGGCGAAGGCGGTCGCCGACACCGCCGCCCTGCTCGACGAGATTCCGTTCGATCTCGGGACGCCGTCCGACGGCGCGGTCGAGCAGATCGTGTCGATGTCCACGGACGATTCCGAATCGCTGTTGATGCCGGACGTTCCGCCGGAGCTGCTGACGCCATCGCGCGACGCTTCGGCCCTGCGCGAACCCATGGCGCCCGCGCCGGCCAACGAGCCGCTCGACCCCGTCGCCGACATGCCGGACCCGGTGACCCTGCTCGACCTGCTGATGGTCCTCAGCAGCTGGTTTCGCGTGTACGACCACGAACGCGCCCAGAACCGCTGGCTCAAGGTGACCGCGCACCAGCCGGCCGAAGGCACCGTGACCTTTGCGGAGTTCAACGGCCAGAACAAGCTGCAGCTGCGTACGCAGGTCTTTCTCGACGATCTCGTCGCCGGTCGCGCCGAACCGATCGACCTGGGCCCGGCGGCGCGCCGTTCGCTCGACGCCTATCTGAACGCGCGCCGCAGCGCGGCGGCCCAAGCCGCGTAGCCCGGACGAAGTCCGGGGTGCCCCGATCTAGCTGACGCAACCCCGGACTTCGTCCGGGCTACGGGAGGGTCGCCAGGATCTTCTCGACCTTGCCGGAGCGGTAGAAGGGTTCGAGCATCCGCCGCACCGCCGGCTCCAGCTTGCCCGCGGCGCGCAGTTGCGCCAACACGTGGGGCCCGAAGCGCAGTCCCTCGCGCAGCATCAGCGCGCGATCGACGCCGAGATCTTCGAGCAGGTCGGCCAGCGAGGCCTCGCCGTACTTGTCGAAGAACGTGTCGATGCCGGTGCCGATCATCGAATCGATGAAATCGGTTCCGCGCAGCTCCTTCCAGCATTCGTAGAGCGTCACGAACAGCTCCTCCACGTCGAGCGCCGACAGATCCTCGCGCAGTTCGCCGATGCGCAGCTCGCGCAGGCGCTGCCAGGAATCGAGGGCCACCTCGCGCAGCGCATCGTCGTGCTCGCCATCGAGCAGCGACTGCGCGGTCTTCTGCGACACGCTGCCGACGCTGCGGCCGATGTGCCGCTTGAGTCCGTCCTCCATCGCGTCCTCGAAGCCCGCCGTCGCGCGCTTGACCACGGCGCGGCCGAGCTTGAGCGCCGAGGCCGCGCCGGGAATGCCGGCCGGAAGACTGCTGCGCGCGAGATAGTCGCGGATGCCGTTGTAGAGCAGGTCCGAGGCGATGCGCTCGTACAGCGGGCTGGCGATCAGTTCGCCGACCAGACGCCGGCGGATCGACTTGAGCGCGAGCACGTGGTCGAGCAGATCCTCGAAGCGGCGCTGCGAGATCAGGTCGGCTAGGCGCGTGCGCTCGTGCACCGGGTGTGCGTGCAGCGCTCGCGCGATGTCGCCGATCAGCTCGGGGATACCGCCCTGGAGATCGAGCTCGATCGCATACGTGCGCGCCGTGGCCTTGATCATGTCGCGCGTGACCATCTGCTCGAGCTTCAGGTCCCTCGCGTCCTCGAGCGCGGTGTCGAGCAAGGTCTCGATCAAGGGTTGCAGCTGGACGCCCCCGAGCTGCTCGACGACGAAGGCGACGTGCGCTTCGAGCAGCGCCTCGACGGGTTTGAGCTTCGTTTTCTTCACGTGCAGGGAGCGGGCGTCGGAGGGTCCGCCGCTAGCCTAATGTCTGGCGTGGAGGCGGACATGACTGCGCAGCCTCGGGAGACGGCCGACGCGCCACCGCGAATCCTGTGCGGACGGCGCTCGGGTGTGTCTTCGACAGACGGGGCCCCGGACTTCGTCCGGGCTACGCCGAGCACGGCGCCGGTGCCAAAAAAAGCCCGGGCACGAGGCCCGGGCGGTGGGTGCAGCGAGCTCCGGGAAATCAGGCGGCCTTGGCCTGTGCCGGCGCGTCCATCACCTTGCGCAGGCGCGGCATCACCTCGGAGGCGAACAGGCGCTGGCTGCGCTCGCACTGCGCGAACGGCAGGCCGGCGAACGAGAACACCGTGTTCAGCGAGAAGTCGCCGATCAGGTCGCGCCAGCGCGCGTAGTTGGCGAGCACCTTGTCCGGCGTGCCCCAGCTCTGCGCGTGGCGATAGGCCTCGGCCGAGGCTTCCAGGCCGAACTGGCGGATCAGTGCCGCGCCTTCGCCGTAGCTCTTGTAGCCCTTGGTGTTGTCGAAGTGCGTGCCGGTGAACTCGTAGTGCTTGCACACCGACAGGAAGTACTGGGCGATGTACTCCTTGGAGACGCGTTCGGCTTCGGCCATGTCGGTGTCGACGTAGCAGAAGTCGGTGAGCACCGGCGGCGGTGCCTCACGCCCGTGGATCTCGCGGAACAGCTTCTTGTAGCGCAGGATCTCCGGCGCGTGCTTGGAGATGTCGTACTGGATGAAGCTGGTCATCGTCGCGCCCAGCTTGGCCGCGATGTCCACCGAGTCCGGCGACATCGCCACGCAGAACAGGCGGTCGCGGATGCCGCGGCTGGGCTTGGGGCGGATCTCCACGCGCGGCTGCGGGTAGAACTTGCCCTTGCCCTCGACG
>CAZXXM010000150.1:1694-7709 GCA_964644715.1 uncultured Salinisphaerales bacterium | reverse complement strand
GGTGACCACGCACACCTGGATGGTGTCGCCGATGAAGCTGTTGGACAGGCTTGCAGGCCCGGTGACCTGGGGATTGTTCTGGCTCACGTCGTCTCCTCGATTCATAGGGCCCCTGTTGGCGGGACCTCGAACCGCAGACTAGCAGCCCCTCCGCGGGCCGCCATGACGGGAAACCCTCAGGCCCTCGTCGTCGGCCTCGCACGAGGATCGGATTCCACGAGCTGCGCCAGCAGCTGCGTGCGAGAACGCACACCGGCCTTCGTGAAGATCGAACGCAGGTGGTTCTCGACCGTTCGCAGGCTCAGCTCGAGTTCCCGTGCCACGTCGAGATTGCGCAGGCCGCGGAGGACCTGTCGCGTCACGTCGAGCTCGCGCGCGGTGAGCCGGACACTGTGCGCCCAGCGCTCGACGGTGGGCACGGGAAGCGAGGGCCTCAGGCGCAGGCGGAAACTGGCGTCGTTCGCGCCGGTCACGCTCAGCTCGCTGCCGGCCGCGACGCCCCGAATGCCGAGGTCCGACAGCAGCACCTTCCAGCCTTCATCGATGCGTACCACGCCCTGCGTGTGCCGCAAGGCATCGAGCAGCGCCGGGAAATACAGCGAGCCGCGGAATGCCGTCGACACCGTTGCACCGCCAATCTCGACGAGTTCCAGCAGACGCGCATCCTGCGCGAAGCGGACGCTCCATTCACACCCGCCCGCGAGCGCTTCGGTCGCCTCGTCGAGACGGGACCGGAAGCACATGCGCTCCACGCTCGCGTGAAAGGCCGGGGCGAGCGCGCCGGCCTGTTCGAGCTCGAACGAGAAGTCGCGGCCCGAGCGCGGACGATGGAAGCCGAGCACGACCACGCGCGAAGGATCGAATTCCGGCCGCACCATCAGCCCGAACACGTGCTGCACGTCGATGGCGCGCAGGAATTCGTTGTAGTACTCCGAGTCCAGCAGCGCACCGCTCGCACAGCGATCCGACAACCGGACCACCGTGTGGACGTTCGGCGCCAGCGCTCGCGGGTCGCGCAGTCCGAAGCTGGGTGCGCAGACCGGATCGAGATCGACGAAGTGCGCGCTGTAGTCGGCGATGGCGCGGATCGGCATCCGGATCTGCGCTGCCCGTCCGAGCAGCAGCTTGTCCGCGCCGTCGCGGCGCATCTCGAACGCGCAGCTGCTGCCGGCATCGAAGAATCGCGTCAGTCGGGGCAGCACGTCGGCCGCGAGCTGGTCGAAGGTCTCGCAGCACAGGATCTGATTGGCGAGCGCCAGGCTCGGCGCCGTCGGGTTCTTCTCGCTCCCAGCCATCGTCGGTTTCCGGGTGAGGTGAAACGCCCGGCGAACGTTAAATCAAGCCAGGAATGCACGCACCACCCAAACCGCAGCCGCCGTAGCCCGGACGAAGTCCGGGATGCCCTCTCTAGACCACGCAACCCCGGACTTCGTCCGGGCTACAGGTGGCGGACGAAGAAATCGCGCGCGGCGGCACTGCTGTCGGCGAAGCGCTCCCGGTACGGGATGTAGTGATCGCCGGGAATGACGAGCAGTTGCTTGGGCTCGCACGCCGCATCGAACGCGCGCAGCGCGATGTCCGTCGCCGTGATGCGGTCTTCACCCGCGACGATCATCAGCAGCGGCGTCGGGCTGATGCGCGGCATCCAAGGCATCGCCTCGTATTCCTGCCGCAGATCGAGCGAGCGGACGGTGAGCCGGTTCGGCCAGGGCGCGCCGCGCGTCCGCACGTAATGATCGAAATACCGAAAGCTCATGCGCGTCGTCGCGTTCTCGGGCAATGCCGGATCGTCGTCGCAGACGCTGACGATGCGCGAAGGCTCGCCGGCCGCCATCGCCAGCCGATCCTGTTCGAGCATGCGCTGATACTGCTGCTGCGCCTGGGCCGACATCGACTGTTGCCGGCTCTCGTATGCGCTGATGTACGGCACCTGGCTCACGACGGCCTTCACACGACGGTCGATCGCCGCCGCGATCAGCACGAGTCCGCCGGTGTAGCTGGTGCCCCAGATGCCGATGCGTCGTGGATCGATTTCCGGTCGCGACTGCGCGAACGTGACGGCGTGGCCGTAATCGCGCCGCTGCGCCACCGGATCGATCTCGTCGCGCGGCGTGCCGTCGCTGGCGCCAAGGTTGCGGTTGTCGTAGACCAGCACCGCGAGCCCGGCGGCGGCGAAGACCTCGGCGTAGTCGTCGAGCCCCATTTCCTTGAGCGCGCTCAAGCCGTGCGCCATCACGACCGCGGCACAAGGCGCCGAGGCGCCGTCGGGCAGGTACAGCCAGCCGCGCAGCGTCGTGCCGTCGGCGTCGAACGCGACGTCCGTCCTGCTCACGGGCTCGCGGCGGGATCGATGACCAGCGCACGCACCTCGATGCTCTCGCGCGGCTTGAACTGCGTCGGCAGGTTCGGATGCAGGAAGCCGGTGTGGGGCGTGAAGCGCGTCTTCGAGTTCTCGTCGGAATCGAAGCCCTTGAACACGAGCACCTCGTCGGCCTGCATGTTCGAGGCGTAGTACCAGCGATGCGCCGGGTTGTGCAGCAGCGAGTAGATCTCGCCGCTGTGACGCGGTGCCGCGAGTTCGTCTTCCATGTAGTGCTGGATCGGCGTGGGCACGAGATCCTCCGGCGCCACCGACACCGCGTGGCACAGTGCCAGCGGCAGGTCGACGACCGGCCCGTGCAGCGGCCGCCAGACGTTCACCAGCATCGTGCGACGCGGCGCCGGTCCCGCGTAGCCGCGCTGGGCCATGATCTCGGCCGCGCGACGCAGGCCCGATGCGCCGGTGTAATCGCCGTGCGCCATGTCCACCGGCGCGCGCACGCCCGCCTCGCCCCGCGCCGCACGCGTCACGCTGCGCACGTTGTGATCGAAGATCAGCACGGCGGCGGCGCCGGTGAGCGCTTTCAGATAAGCCTCCATCTCCGGGTAGTACTCGGCCTTGACGCGGGCGTCGTCGAGGAAGTCGTGGAACGCGGATGCCTGGCGCCGGAACAGGAAGCCGTCGCGCTCCAGGTCGAGCGCATCCGCGATCGGTCGGCAGTCGGCGATGTGGCCGGGGTAGTAGGTCTTCGGAGGGCCTTCCGGCTCGCGGCCGCTCGACGGCGGCCACACGGTGTAGGTCGCGTCGAGTGCGCCCTCGGTGAGGTAGGCGAGCGGAGCGTCGACGCTGGCGTCGACCGATGCAGCATGCAGCGAAGAAGTAGGGGCGTTCATTGACCGAAGGTTCCGTCCGGGTAGTCGGCGTGGCAGGTGATGTTGGCGGGCAGGGAGAGCCAGGGTTGGCCACTCGAGCACCAGATCGAAAAGCTCGGCCGCAGGTTCGACTTGTCGTCCAGGGTGCCGCCCATCATCGAGCGGATCTGCGGGTATCGATCCAGCGTGATCGACACCGCGGAACCACAGGTGGAGCAGAAGTGGCGACGCAGCGCGCCTTCACCGGGCTCGCGGCTCTCGAAGGTGCTCAGGGCGCCCTCGATCGTCACCGCTTCCATCGGAAAGACGACACCGATCAGGAACGCGGATCCCGACTGCCGCTGGCAGCGTTCGCACTGGCACAGCCCGACGCTGGAGGGGCGGCCTTCGAACCGGTAGGTCACCGCGCCGCACAGACAGCGGCCCGTGCCACCCTCGTTTTCCCGCTGCTGCATGGCACGCTCCGGTGACGACGATGCGAAGAAACTACACGCTGGAGCCGGGATCGACATCTACTTTCTTCTTCATGTTTCGTTAACTTATTCTTCACGTCATGAGCGATCTTCGATTCGATGGCCTCGCCGCCTTCCTGTCGGTGGAGCAGCACCGCAGCTTCACGCGCGCGGCGCGCGCGCTGGGCGTGAGCACCGCGGCGATCAGCCAGACGATCCGGAGGCTGGAGCAACGCCTGGGGGTTCCGCTGTTCCAGCGCACCAGCCGGCAGGTCGCCCTCACGGAGGCCGGCCAGGCCTTTCACGCGCGCCTGCGGCCGGCGGCGGACCAGATCGCCGAGGCGCTGGAGGCGCTGAACCTGTTTCGCGGCCGCCCGGTCGGCCACCTGCGGCTGACCGCGCCGCGCATCGCGCTGCCGCTGGTGGTCGAACCCATCGTCGCGCAGTTCCGCCGCAACTTTCCGCAGATCTCGATCGACGTTCGCGCGGACGACGCCATCGTCGACCTGCAGGCGCAGGGCCTCGACGCGGGGATCCGCTTCGGCGACAGCGTCGACAACGACATGGTCGCGATCCGGCTGACGCGCGACGTCACCTGGCGCGTCTACGCGGCACCGGCCTACCTCAAACGATGCGGCACGCCGCTCAAGCCGGACGACCTGGCGATGCACGAGTGCATCCAGTACCGGTTCCCCACCTCGGCCGCGTTGCAGCGCTGGGAATTCCTGAAGGGCTCGCGTCTGGTGCACGCACCCTTGCGCGAGACGATTGCCGTCAGCGACAGCCTGTCGCTGCTGTCGATGGCGCTGCGCGGCGCGGGCCTGATCTACGCGGCCGACCTGTCGATCGCGGAGGACGTCGCGGCCGGGCGGCTGGTCCCGGTGCTTCCCCGGGTCATGCGGAAAACGCCGGGCTTCTTCCTGTACTTCCCCAAGCGCATGCAGTCGCAGACCAAGCTGCGGGCGTTCATCGATACCGCAGTCAAATTGCGCGAGACTCGCAACCCTTAGCGCGGACGAAGTCCGGGGTTGCCCCCGTATTGCGAGCGACACCCCGGACTTCGTCCCGGCCAAGGGCGAGGTCGTCCATCCGGGCGCGTCCCTCAGGGCACGACGCAAGCCTCGCTGCGCCTCGCACCAGCTATCGTTTTCCCTTCGCATCAATCCGGCAGGATCAAGCGCATGACGGACCCCAGGCTCAGGCGCGGCATCGAATTCGTGGACGCAGAGTTGCCGTATCTCGCGCCGTCGGACACGCCACCCTATCGCTATACCTACGACCCGCCGCCGGGCGTGCCCAAGGAGGTCGGCGAGCTCGACCACCATCGCACGCGGATCTGGAGCGGCTGGGCGGACGCCGAGGCGCTGTCGCTGGACGTGCAGGGCTTCGCGATCGGCAGGCACCCGACGCCGTTCACCGACTTCTATGATCCGGACGCGATCGAGCGCGATTACTACCCGGAGATGGAGCGCCTCGTGCTGGCGCACACCGGCGCGCGCCGCGCGATCGTGTTCGACAAAAACGTGCGCCACGCGCCCAGCGCCGAGAAACCGACGACCTTTCTCGGTCGGCCGGCGCGGCTGGTCCACAACGACTACACGACGCTTTCGGCACCGCAGCGGCTGCGCGACCTGCTCGGTCCGGCCGAGGCCGAACGGGCGCTGCAGCGCCGCTACGCCTTCATCAATCTGTGGCGCCCGATCCTCGAGCCGCTGAGGGATGCGCCGCTCGCGCTCTGCGATGCCCGCAGCGTCGCGCCGAGCACCGTCGTGACGTCCGCGCTGATCTATCCCGACCGGCGCGGCGAGGTCTATCGATTGACCTACAGCCCGGAGCACCGTTGGGTGTACTTCCCCGACATGCGCGTCGAAGAACTGATCTTCATCAAATGCTACGACTCGCTCGAAGATGGCCGCGCCCGATTTTCTGCGCACACCGCGTTCGACGATCCCGCCTGCCCGCCCGGCTCGCCTCCGCGACAGAGCATCGAGATCCGGACGCTCGTCATGTGGTGAAAGATCCCGTAGCCCGGACGCAGTCCGGGGCTGCGCTCGCAGATCGAGGGGCCGCTGATGGGTGACCGAAAAGCCGTCACTGCAAAGGCGCCAAGGAAAAGAAAGGGCGCAAAGAATTATTGATTTCTCTGCGTCTTCCTCTTTGCTTTTCTTTGCGCCTTTGCGGCGACGGCTTTTTTCCTCCCCCTACAGACCCCGGAACGTCACGAACTTATCCAGCGGCAGCCGCCGCGTCCGCAAGGAATTCACCGGCGCATCCGGGTCCGCATAGCCGATCGCCATTCCGCAGAAGAGCATCAGCTCCTCGGGCGGCTGCAGAAACTCACCGACGGTCTTCGGATACACCGCCCAGCACT
>CAZXXM010000150.1:0-1594 GCA_964644715.1 uncultured Salinisphaerales bacterium | reverse complement strand
TCCTCGGGCGGCTGCAGAAACTCACCGACGGTCTTCGGATACACCGCCCAGCACTCCTGGGCGCAGGAATCGATGCCGCGCTCGCGCAGCAGCAGCATCAAGGTCTGCAGGTACATGCCCAGGTCCGACCATTGCGGGCGACCCATGCGACGGTCGACGTAGCAGAACAGCGCGGCCGGCGCGTCGAAGAACTGGAAGTTGCGCGCAAACTGCCGCAGGCGTCCGGCCTTGTCCGTGCGCGGCGCACCCAGCAGCGCGTACATCTCCTCGCCGACGGCGTAACGCTCGGTTCGGTGCGGCTCCCAAAGATCGGCCGGGTAGATGTCGTAGTCGACCGGCTCGCTGGTGGGGCCGGTCGTCAGCCGCGTCTGCATGCGTGCCTTCAGATCGTCCAGCACCTCGCCGCCCAGCACGTACAGCCGCCAGGGCTGCACGTTGCCGCCCGACGCCGATCGCGCGGCGAGTTCGATGACGTCGCGCAGGGTGTCGGCGGGAACGGGCTTGTTCTTCAGAAAGGCGCGCGCGCTGTAGCGCGTGCGGACGGCGTCGCTGACGTTCACGGGAACTCCGATCGGGAATGCGCCATCGTAGCCCGGGTGCAACCCGGGGATTTCTCTTCGAGAGCGGCAGGAAGCCGCGGGTTTCACCCAGGCTACGGCGTATGCGTGCATCACAGTAAAATCGCCGACCCGCCGCTCCATTTCCTTCTGCGGATCGATGTCCGATTCCCCGCTTCCCGTTCCCGAAACCGCGCAGGCCCTGCAGGCCGTCGAACTGGCGCTCGCCCGCAGCGGGCCGCTCCTGGCCGTGGCCGGCAACGAGCAGCAGGCCTACCGCATCGAATCGGCGCTGCGCTTCTTCGCGTCCGGCCGGCTCCCGGTACTGCACCTGCCCGACACCGAGACGCTTCCCTACGACCCGTTCTCGCCGCACCAGGAACTGCTGTCGGACCGCATGGCCGCGCTCAGCGCCCTGCCCTCGCTGCGCCAGGGCATCGTGCTGGTCACCGTCGACGCCCTGATCCAGCGCCTGCCGCCGCGCAGCTTCCTCGACGCGCGCTCGCTGAACGTCCGCACCGGACAGAAGCTCGACCTGCGCGCGTTTCGCGAGCGCCTCGTCGGCGCCGGCTACGCCTCGGTCGGCGAAGTGCAGACGCAGGGCGAATTCGCGGTACGCGGAGCCCTGATCGATCTCTACCCGATGGGATCGGACGCGGCCTACCGCCTGGACCTGTTCGACGACGAGATCGAGTCGATCCGCACCTTCGACCCGGAGACGCAGCGCTCGACCGACAAGGTCGAGGCGGTGCGCCTGCTGCCCGCGCGCGAATTCCCGATCGACAAGGAAGGCATCGACACCTTCCGCCGCCGCTACCGCGAATACTTTCCCGGCGATCCGGCGCGCTCGCGCATCTACGCCGAGATGAGCCGGGGATTTCCGCCGGCCGGCATCGAGGCCTGGCTGCCGCTGTTCTTCGCCAGGACCGCGAGCCTGCTCGACTACCTGCCCCCAGACGTCGGCGTGCTGCCGCTGGCGGACCTCGGCGCCGCGCTGACGGCCGACTGGGCGCAGATCGACGATCGCTTCGAGCGGC
>CAZXXM010000149.1:6160-7724 GCA_964644715.1 uncultured Salinisphaerales bacterium | reverse complement strand
TCATGCCGAGGTTGCGGTACTCGAACTCGCGCGCCTCCTGGTCGAGTTCACGCATGCGACGTATCCATCCCGCCGTCTGTTCCAGTCCTTCGATCTCCGTTGCGTAGGAAGCCAGCAGCCGGTCGGTGCGCAGGTACGGATATCCCGGAACGCGGTAGTACGCGCCGTCGCCGACCCCTGCTGCCTCGACGCGGGCATCCATGGCCGCGTACTCCTCGCGGCAGCTGTCGAAGCCCTTGTACCAGCCGACGTAGACCGACGACGGCGGAAGCCTGGGACCGCAACCGGCCATGCCGACGAGGAGGAGCGGCAGCAGCGCGCGGACACGGCGATTCATGCGAACTCCGTTGGTCGTATGGAACCCTACCGTTACGGCTTCGGGGGCGCGGTGGACGCAGGCACCTCGCGGAAGGACCACTCCATGGTCACGTTGGCGGTGCCGGTCCACAGGCCCAGCCAGGTCGCGTTGCCGTTCAGCGGCAGTGGCAGCGGCAGGCTGACGCTGGCCTTGCCGTCGGTCTTGGCGTGCCGCAGGACGTCGGTCATCCAGTCGACCGCCGGTGGCGGCATCGGCTGCGGCTGGTTCTCGCGGCTGGTGTGGCCGTTCTCGGTGTACTCGGTCATGCCCACGGGTCTGGGTACGAAGATGGTTTCCTGGAACATCGGCTTGTCCTTGTCCTTCGTGTCGATGACCGCCAGGAAATGCCGGCACAGCAGCAGGCCGTCGGACGCATCCACGGTGTCGGCCGAGCGGCGCTCGGAGAACGGGATGAAGGCCTTGGCGTCCTTGTTGTAACGCACGCCGTCGACGGCCATCGTCAAGGTGACGCGCGTCTTTTCCGGGCAGCCGTCGTAAGGAATGAAGTACTGGTACTGGCCCGGATCGCTGTCCTCTTCCATCGCCTCCGGATACTCCATGGCCGCCATGATGATGGCCGCGTCCATCTGCAGGTTGTAGTAGCAGGTGGGATCGCCTTCGCAGGCGATGTTGGCGCGCTGCAGCGCGAGCGTGAACGCCTGCTTCTCCTCCGGCGTCTGCGGAAGCTTGGCCGGCTGCCCGGGTTTGCCGAGGCGATCCTTGGCCATGCGCGCGAGGTGGATGGTCTTGGCTTCGAGGCGATTGTTCAGATTCGGATCCAGCAGGTTGCGCAGGTGCAGCTTGCCGTCGCTGCGCAGGCGCGTGGTGATCTCGTAGCGCTGCTGCGTGCTGCCCTTGGACCACTGGTCGCCCGGGTGCTCCGGATCGTTCTTCTTCCACGTCTGCGTCGCGTCGACGGTGGCCACGATGCGCAGCTCGCGAATGCTCGGCGGGACCCGGATCGGCCCGGCGGGTGCTGGCTCGGCCGGTGCCGAAGAGGCGGCCGCCGCCGACTTGCTGTCGGCGGGCTTCGCCGGTGCGGATTTGGCGGGCGGCGGTGTTTTCTTCGCAGCCGGCGCCGTCTTGGCCGGCGGGGCGTCGGCGGCGGGAGGCAGAGGGCCTGCAAGGGTGGTCGCCGACAGCAAGACGCAGAACATCGTGATCGCACGGCACGACAGCAGGACGTCGATTCGCATCGCAGCTTCT
>CAZXXM010000149.1:0-6060 GCA_964644715.1 uncultured Salinisphaerales bacterium | reverse complement strand
GAACATCGTGATCGCACGGCACGACAGCAGGACGTCGATTCGCATCGCAGCTTCTCCCAGTCTCAAGAACAGCTCGTCGACCGCCGGTTCGCCGGACGATCAAGCATCGTGCGACGTCGAGCCGCCGTGCAGGTACCGATCAGGCGCCGCCGAATCGGCGCCCGATCGAAAAGCCCCACCCGAACACCTCGTCGGAGATGTTGGCTTCACCACCGCCGAAGGATTCGGGGATGGAGTTTTCTCCACGAACCGATCGTTGCGGCGCATTGAACCCGTAGCCCGACAGCTCCCAGCTTCGCACCGACCACGTCGCGCCGATGCTGTACTGGACCGTGGGGGTGACGCATCCGAACGCGGCGAAGAAGGTTTCGTTTTCATCGACGACCTGCGAGGCCGTGATGTATCCGGCGCGCAGCGCCAGCCGGGGATGGGCCTGCCAGCGCACGCCGAGCTTCAGCGCGTTCTGGTCGTTGAATCCGAAGCCGGGTCCGCTGTCCGATCCGAGCAATGCACCCTCGGAGAATCGCGAAAGACCGTTCCGGAACGCGCGCTGCTTGCGGTAGTCGTAGCGCTGCCCTTCGACGGTGAACGTCCAGCCGGCGATCGGCGTCAGCGTGAAACCGCCGCCGAAGATGGCGGGCAGCTCGAGCTTGCCGCCCTCGGAGATCAGGCCGCGATAATCCTTGTGCCGCTGCGTGAAGTTCTTGCTGCGATAGCCGAAGCCCGCTGCGAGCCAGGGCGTGATCTGCCCGTGCCAGCCGCCCGAGAAGCTGACGTTGAATGCACCGTCCTTACCCTGGTTGGTCACGTGCCGGGGAGAGACCGAGGCGGCCGGCGTGGCGAGAAATTCGAGGCCCTCGACCGACAGGGACTGATAACCGACGTTGATGCCGACGCCGACGGCCTGCGCGGGCGCGACGCGGTATGCCAGTGCGCTGACGAAGCTGGTCGACGCCAGGCTCAGCATCGCGCGGTCGGCGCCGCCGAAGCGTTGGTACGGGCTGCCGTCGTAGTCGGGGCCGAGGCCTGCGCTGAGCATCGTGACGCCGATGGCCCATCGATCGGACAGTCGCTTCGAGATGCCGGCCTGCGGGATGTAATAGAAGCCCCTGCCGTCCGATTCGTACGCGTCGTCCGGAGCCAGCGTGTTGCCCTGGAAGCTGGAGATGGCTTTGGGGATGAACATGTCCACCCCGATGTCGTAGCGATCGCCGAGTGCCAGCGCGTGTGCCGGGTTGGCGGCCAGACCCATCGATTCCTCCGCGAAGCTGTAGCCGACACCGCCCATGCCCAGCGACATGATGCCGTTGCCGTGTTCGAACAATCCGAGCGTGGCGTGAGCGGGGCCCGTCGTAGCGGTGGCGAGCAGCAAGGCAGCGATTCGAAGCGGTCTCATCTTCAGGAACGAAAGAAAAAGTGGAAGGCGTCGACGATGATGCGCATCGCGCCGGACAAGAATTGTGCTGACCTGTCACGAGTGGGAGACGTCGAAGATCTTTCTTCGCGTGCCGTGACGACGCCCGCTCGGCGTCGCCACCGTGATCTTCAGAACGCGACGCCGTAGAGCAGGTAGAGCCCGAGTGCGGCGACCGAGGCGTGGCCGGCGATCACGAACAAGGGCGCGCTCTGCTTGAACAGCACGCGGAAGAACAGCAGGCCGCCGACGAAGCCGCCGGTGAACACGATCAAGGACCACCACGCGAGATCTGGTGTCGCATCGCCGCCCTGCAGGTTGACCCAGAACAGATAGCCCAGCGCCGCGAGTGCTCCCAGACCGTGTCCGACCGGGATGAAGGACGGAATCCTGAGCTTGGCCAGGATCATGGCGGCCATCAGCAGGCCGCCGGCCGCGATGGCGGCGAAGAACAGGAACGCAATCTGGATGTGACTCATCTGGATCTCCCCTCGCGATACGTGGTGCTCACGCACCGGGCGCGCGTCAGCCGTACGCTGGCGCATCACTCCCGCTTCCGTCAGTACCACGAAAGCGGCAGCCAGCACCCTCGACTGAGGTTGGGGCTGGCGGGCCTAGGGCATCTTCGCGATGTGACTCTCGTCGGTGAACTTGTCGTAGTAGATCGACTCGAGCTTCATGCCGACTTCGGTCATCGAGGCGATGCCGGCGTCGATCATGCCCGGTGGGCCGCACATGTAGCCCTCGGCTTCGGCCCAGTCGATGCCGGGCATTGCGTCGGTGATGAACTGCGTCACCAGGCCGCGGGCGCCTTTCCACGCGCTGTCGGCGGGCTCGTGCGAGAGCACCGGCATGAAGACGAACTTGTCGGCCCAGCTCTGCTCGATCAGCTTGATCTGCTCGAGGCAGTAGAGGTCGGCCTCGGTGCGTGCGCCGAACAGGAAGGCGCAGGGGCGCTTCACGCGATCTTTGCGCGCTTTTTCCAGCACGCTCATCAACGGCGCGAGGCCCGAGCCGCCGGCGATGCAGATCATCGGCGTGGAGCCGGGATGCAGGTGGAATGCGCCGTGCGGCGCTTCGATGTCGAACGGCACGTCGGCGAGGCGGCCGGCGAACAGGTCCTCGGTGAACGCGCCCTTGGGCACCTTGCGGATGTAGAAGCTGACCTGTCTGCGGCCATCTCGATCCGGCGCGTCGGCGAACGAGTAGTTGCGCGCGCGGCGGATGTTGGGGTACTTCAGGTTGGCGTACTGGCCGGCGACGAAGTTCACCGGGCGGTCCAGTTCCAGCGTGATCTTCTTGATGTCGTGCGTCAGGTCTTCGGTGGCGACGATCTTGCCGGTGTACTGCTCCGGCTTCGGCGCGTCGCTGGCCGCGCTCTCGACTTCGACCTGGGTCAGCGGATCCTTCGGAATCGCCTGGCAGGCCAGGATGAAGCCCGCCGCGATCTCCTGCTGCGACAGCGTGTAGCCGAAGTCGGTCAGCGCGCTGACACGGCCCGCTTTGAGCTTGCACTTGCAGGAGCCGCAGGTGCCGACGGTGCAGTTGTGCGGAAACGGCACGCCGTTCTTGAGCGCCGCCTCCAGCATCGTTTCGCCACTGGGGACCTCGTAGCGCGCACCGAACGGCGCGACCTCCACGAACTTCGCTTCCTTGGCACCGAACAGTGACTTGAGGAAACCCATGTCGACTCTCCCTTGTTGTGGTCGCTTTTTGCTTGCTGCCGAGGGTTCGCGCGGAGCGCTTGCGCGAAATAGTAGGATACCATACGATTTCTGGCAACGAGGCTCCGCACCGCCGTCCAGGACCGCTATCGGACAGTGTGCCGCCTCGAGGCCGAGCGATGGCGACGGTCAATGCCGGAGGAGAGAATCGATGAATACCCCGACGAATCGACGAGTCGTTCCGGCCGAACGCCCGCGCCGCATCCTGGCGGCCGCTCGCCTCGTCGAGGCCGGTCGGGAGAACGCGCTCGATGCATCCCGGCGCGCTTCCGAGGAAGCCCGTCGCGACACCCTTCTGATCCAGGTCGCGGGCTGATCCGCGCGCCCCTCAATCGAATCACGGAGACAGCATGAACGCAGCAGCATCGGTGAAGGCCAAGGCGGCCCTGGTCCGCAACGTCGGCGGTCCGTTCACGGTGGAGGAAGTGGACGTCGCATCGCCGCGTGATCACGAGGTCCGCGTGAAGATGGTGGCGGTCGGCATGTGCCATACCGACATCGTGGCGCGTGACGGCTTTCCGGTCCCGCTGCCGATCGTGCTCGGGCACGAAGGTGCGGGTGTCGTGGAGTCGGTCGGCGCGAAGGTGAAGAAGGTCAAGGCCGGCGACCACGTCGTGCTGAGCTTCAATTCATGCGCCGACTGCCCGACCTGCAACCAGGCGCTGCCGGCGTACTGCTACAACTTCCTGGCGAACAACTTCTCCGGCGTACGCCCGGCCGACGGTTCGAGCCCGCTCAGCCAGGGCGGTGGTGTCGTGCACGGCAATTTCTTCGGCCAGTCCTCGTTCGGCTCCTACGCGGTGGCGCACGAGCGCAACACGGTGGTCGTCGACAAGAGCCTGCCGCTCGACCTGCTCGGACCGCTGGGTTGCGGCATCCAGACCGGCGCCGGCGCGGTGATCAATTCGCTCGGACTCAAGAAGGGAGAGTCGCTGGCGGTGTTCGGAGGCGGTGCGGTGGGACTGAGCGCATTGCTGGGCGCTCGTGCCGTTGATGCGGGCACGGTGATCGTCGTGGAACCCAATGCCGAGCGCGGCAAGCTCGCGCTGGAACTGGGCGCCACGCACGTCATCAATCCGAAGGAGACGGCAGACGTGCTCGCCAAGATCAAGGAGCTCGCGGGCGGTGGCGTGACGCACGCGGTCGACACCACGGGCATCCCGGCCGTGATCGCCGTGGCGATGGAGACGATGCTGCCCAACGGCATGCTCGGCCTGATCGCGGTGCCGCCGCCGGACGCGATGCTGCCGGCGAACATGATGAGCATGCTGATGCGCGGTGTCGGCGTGAAATGCATCACCGAGGGCGATGCCGATCCGCAGACGTTCATTCCGCAGATGCTGAGCTACTACAAGGCCGGCAAGTTTCCGTTCGACCGGCTGATCAAGAAGTTCCCGTTCGATCAGATCAACGAGGCCGCGCTCGAGTCGGAGAAGGGCGTGGCGATCAAGCCGGTCCTGGTGTTCTGAATCGACCGAGGCCATTGGATCCAAGGAGGAGTCCCCATGCAGCAGGAAAACATCCGATCGCAGAAAGCCGGGCTGTACTGCACTTTCGTCTTCGTCGCGCTGACGGTCGTCGGCTGGCTGGGCATCGCGCACTTCTGGGCGCCGGCGCCGGCGGACATCGGGCTCGAGGCCACGAAGATCTGGTTCACGGAAACCTACCAGTGGCAGACGATTCTGGGTTGCACGATCTTCTACATCGGCGCCGGACTGCTGACGCCGGGTTCGATCCAGTTCGCGATCATGCTCGCGAAGATCGAAGGCAAGTGGCCGCTGTGGTCGATCACCACGGGCGTTTGCGGGATCTTCATTTCGCTGATCATCTTCTTCAACTGCTGCGCGTGGATCGTCGTGGCCTACCGGCCGGAGTTCGGTGCCGACGTCATCCAGGCCTGGTACGACTGGTCCTGGTTCGCGTTCCTGCTAGGCTGGATCTATCTCGCCATCGAAATGGTTGCCACCGGCATCGTGGAACTGATGGACGAGCGTGAGGTGCCGATGATCCCGCGCTGGTTCACCTGGGCGACGTTCGCCGGCGCCGCGTCGCTGATCACCGCGGCAGGTCCGGCGTTCTTCAAGAGCGGTCCGTTCGCCTACCACGGCCTGCTGGCGTTCTATCTGCCGGTGTTCGTCTGGGGCACTTACCTGGTCGGCACGACCTTCTTCATGCTCAAGGAGCTGGATCGGCAGGACGTACGCGCCACCGCGCCGATCGGAAGCGCCTCTGCCGTGCGCGCATGATCCGACGTAGCCCGGGCGTTGAATTTCGCGAAGCGAAAGAGCCCGGGATCCGGTTCAATTTGCGAGGGTAACCCCGGACTTCGTCCGGGCTACGGTCATTTCAACTTCGCGACCAGTTCCGCGAAGCGCGCCAGATGTCCCGCCAGGAACTTGCGGGTTCCTTCGACGGTGACGTTGCCTTCGGCATCGATCAGCTCCGGCTTGAACTGCAGATAGCACTCGCCGCCGAGCACGATGCCGCTGACGGCACCGAGAATCTGGCGCAGATGCTGCTGGCCGACGGCCGTCCCGATGGCGCCGGGCGACGTGCCGGTGATGAAGGTGGGCTTGTCGCGCCAGACGTTCTGGTCCGCCGGCTTGGAGCCCCAGTCGATCGCGTTCTTCAACACCGCCGGCAGCGAGCGATTGTGCTCGGGCATCACGATCATCAGGCCGTCGGCGGAGCGCACGGCCGAGGTGAAGGCCTTGACGCGTTCGGGCCGCGCCTCCTCGAAGTCGCGGTTGTAGAGCGGCAGCGAATCGATTTCGACTTCACGGAACGACAGGCTCGGAGGCGCGAGTTTCACCAGCGCGCGGGCGAGCTTGCGGTTGATCGATTCGCGGCTGTTGCTGCCGACGATGCAGGCGATGTCGTAAGAGGTCATGGCTCGAAGGTTCGGGACGTCGTGGGTCTGAT
>CAZXXM010000148.1:0-7801 GCA_964644715.1 uncultured Salinisphaerales bacterium | reverse complement strand
AGGCGGTGAAGCAGCCATGGGCGGACTCCGATTCGGGTGTAGGCTCGTTACAGCACGCCGCGTACCCGGGCCCGGGAGGACGAACCGGAGCGTACGAGCGATCCGCTCAGCCGATCTCCACGAGATAGCGCGACGGATCCCGGCGGTCGACCAGGGCCGTGAAGCGGCGGCTCCGCCATTCGGGCCCCGGCTCAGCGGCGATCAGATCGCCGAACATCTCGATGGCGCGACCGCTGGCGGGATCGGTCCACGTGAACCGTCCGCGGTAGTAATCGTCGTCCGGACCATCCCGCAAGATCTCGACGAGCCGTACCTCCACGCACGAATGAAGTCGTTCTCTGCTAGCCGCTGTAGGCGCCTGGCAGGTTCGCCAGCTGCTGCGTCAGGTAATTGCTCGTGCTCGACAACTGGCCGAGCAGGGAGTCCAGCGCCGTGAACTGCGCCAGATAGCGCCGCTGCGCCGCTTGCATGCGCAGATCCAGCGCATCGCGCCGGTCGGAAATGTCGTCGAGCCGGGCCTGCAGGCCCTTGGTGCCCGCCTCGAGCCGCCCGCCGGTGCCGAGCACGCCGTCGAGCAAGGTCGACAGCCGCGTGGCATAGCCGTCGGTGCCGGCGAACAAGGCCTTCACCCCGTCCGGATCGGATTGAAGCGCGCTCGACAGCTTGCCCGAGTCGAGCTTCAGCGCGCCGTCGGCCTGCGTGGTGATGCCCAGCTGTGCGAGCAGGGTGAAGTCGCCGCCGGTGGCCGAACTGCCCAGCACGTTGCGCACCTGCTGCATCGCCGTGCGCACCGAGGAGTCGCCCATCAGCGGGCCGGCGATCTTCGTCGACGCGTCGTACTTGCTGTACGTGGCGACGGTGGCGACCAGCGCGTTGTAGCTCTTGACCAGCGTTTCCACCGCCGTGCTCGAACTGCTGGAATCGAGGCTGAGCGTCAGCGTGCCCACCGTGTCGACCTCGGCCTTGAGCAGGTTGATCGTCACGCCATCGACCGCCTTGTCGATCGTGTTGGAGGCACTGGTGTACGCAAAGCCGTCGATCTTGACCTCGGCGTCGAGCGCCGTCTGCACCGAGCTGGTCGTGATGAACGCGGCGCCGCCGGATTCGGCCGCCGAACTCAGCGACACCGCGTTGGCGACACCGGTCGCGCGCGAGGTCAGTACCAGGCGCGCGCCGCCGGTCTCGTTGAGGATCGTGGCCGACACGCCGCTGTTGTCTGCGGCCGCGTTGATCTTGTCGCGCAGCGCCGCCAGCGTGTTGTCGCCGTCGGCCAGCACGACGTCGAACGACTCGGCGCCCGCGGACACCGTGACCGTTCCGCTGCCCACCACCGCGTCGGCCGACGCGTAGGTGTCCGTCGCGATCTTGCCGGCGCGCGCGAGCTGCATCACTTCCACGCTGAAGCTGCCGGCCACCGCACCGCTGCCGGCGCTCGACGTGAACAAGGTCGGCGTCGACGAGGCCGTCGCCAGCTTTCCCAGTCCGCTGCCGCTGCCCTTGAGCGCGTTGACCGCGGTCTGGAAGCTGCTCATCGCGGACTTGAAGATGCCGAGCGCGGACAGCGTCGTCTTGGCAGCGCTCTCGCGCAGGTTCAGCCGGTTCTCCACCGGCGCGCGCTCGGCGGACACCAGCTGGGAGACGAGGCTGCTGACGTCCAGGACGCCGGCGCTGGAAGTGATCGTGGCCATGTCGTGAGGCTCGGTCGAGGGGATCAGGAAAGCGTCATGCGCGCACTTCGATCAGGTGCGGTTCGTAGCGCGCGAGGCTGCGCGCGATGCGCAAGGCCTCCTCGCTGGGCATCTGTCGCAGCACGGTGCCGTCGCGGCGATCGACGACGCTGACGACGACGCGGCCCGAGTCCTCGTCGATGCGGAAATCGAGTTGCGCACCCGATTCGGCCGCACGCGCGGCCAGGTCGTCGAGCGCGGCCTCGAGGTCCGCCGGCGCAGCGCTGGCGTCCTGCGGGTGCGGGACCGGGACGGCACTCGACGTTCCGGCCGGAAACGGGCGAACGCCCTCGCCCGGAGGGGCGAAGGCGACGCTGGAGACTCCTTGGATGTCGGTGGCCATGACCACCTCCGATTGACTGGGTTGATGCGGCGGACCCGGAAGCCACCAGGCATCCGGATCCGCCGCGGGTCAAATCACCCTCAGCCGCGCAGCAGGCTGAGGACGTTCTGCGGTGCCGCGTTGGCCTGGGCCAGCATCGCCGTACCGGCCTGCTGCAGGATCTGCGAACGGGTCATGTTCGCCGTTTCCTTGGCGAAGTCGGCGTCCTGGATGCGGCCACGCGAGGCCGTCAGGTTCTCCGACGTCGTCTGCAGGCTGGCAACCACCGAGCTGAAGCGGTTCTGCACCGCACCCAGCGAGGCACGCGCCGTGTTCACCGCGCTCAGCGCCGCGTCCATCTGGCGCATCGCGGAATCCGCACCCGCGACGTTGGAGATGTCGAGCGTGGAGAAGCCCGTGCTGGTCGCCGTCGCCGTCGTGGCAGCGGTCAGGCCCGTGGTGGCGAGCGTCGAGGTCGCACCGGCGTGCGCGATCGTGATCGAGCCCGTCGTGGAGACCAGCGTCACCGTGGTGGCGGTGTCGTTGACGGCGTAGACGCCGGTCTGGTCGGACACCGAGTTGATCGCGGTGCGCATGCTGGCCGCACGCTCCGTGGCGCTGGTATCGGCGCCGATGCCGCCGACGCTGATGGCACCGTTGCCGTTGCCGCCGTCGATCGTCAGGTGGCCCGCGGTGATGGCCGTGAAGGCCGTGGCCGCCGCGCCGGTGACCTGCGCGCTGGTGTACGAGCCGAGGTTGGCGGAGCTGGCGTCGACGATCGAAGCAACGCTGATCGTCTGGCCGGCATTGGCGCCGACCTGGAACGTCTGGTTGGTGAACGAACCGTCGAGCAGGTTCACGCCGTTGAACGAGGTCTGCGCGGCGACGCGGTCGATTTCGGCGCGCAGGGCCTGGGCTTCGGTGTTCAGCGCGGCGCGGTCGGTGGCGCTGTTGGTGGCGTTGCGGCTCTGCACGGCCAGCTCGCGGATGCGCTGCAGGTTGTTGCTGACTTCCACCAGCGCGCCTTCGGCCGTCTGGGCGAGCGAGATGCCGTCGTTGGCATTGCGCGCCGCCTGGTCGAGACCGCGAATCTGCGTGGTGAAGCGCTCGGTGATGGCCAGGCCCGCGGCGTCGTCCTTGGCGCTATTGATGCGAAGGCCCGAGGACAGGCGCTGCAGCGAGGTCGCCAGCGAGGTCTGCGACATGTTGAGGTTGCGCTGAGCGTTCAGCGACATCACGTTGGTGTTGATGGTTTGCGGCATGAGAGTCACTCCTGTTGGCTTAGGGGTCCCGGCGGGCACAGGCCTCAGGACTTGCTTCGGCGGTTGGGTTGAAAGCCGTTGCTGTTAAGTTTTTCGGCGCGTCCTGCGGAATCTTTAGCGGCGTGTCTCGAGGTCGATCGGCGGTGGGTCGCGGCCGATCAGCGGAGGAAGTCGAACAGGCTCATGCCCTGGATGCGCGCGTACGACTGCTGCGCGGCCTGCAGCGCCGTCATCTGCAGATTCAGCCGCGCCGTGGCCTCGGCATAGTCGAGATCGCGCAGATCGGACAGCGTGCTGTTCGCCCGTACGTCCAGCGCCTCGATCTGTGTGCCGGCATCGTCCACCGCGTTGAGGCGATGGCCCACCGTGGCGCGCACCGACATCACGCGCTCCAGCGCGGTGTCGAGCTCCTGCAGCGCGCCGAAGAACTCCGTCTGCTCGCGCGCGCGCCCTGCAGCGTCCGTGGGCATCGTCGACACCCGCGCGATCATGCTCTGCACCACCGCGAACATGTCCTGCGTCTGGCTGGGCGCCACCGACATCGAATCGCCGTCGACCGGCGTTCCGCTGAGCGTCAGCTCGACGCCGCGGAAACGGATCGCCGTGCCGCTCTGGTAGGCACCGGAGGCGACCAGCGCGTTTCCGGCATCGCGGACCTGGTAATTGCCGCCGGAGAAACTCAGCGTGTAGCTGCCGCCGTCCCAGGCCGCCGCGTCGAAGAGCTTGGCGTTGTCGAGCTTCGCCGTCCCGGTGTTGCCGGTCGCGGCGGAGACCGCGAACGTGCCGTTGCCGTCGCGCAGGTTCAGGAACACCTGCGCACCGGTATCGCCCAGCGCCACGCTGCGCTCCGGCCCGATGTCGATCAGCCGCTGACTGGTGTTGCCCGAGTAATTGGCGCCGACGGCCGCCATCGAGAACGGCGCCGAACTGTCGTTGGTGCCCGCGAACAGGTAGCGCCCCTCGCCGTCGCCGCTGTTGGCGATCGCCAGCAGCTGTTCGAGTTGGGACTGCATTTCCTGCGCGAGCGACTGGCGCGCGTCGCTCGATGCGTTCGCACTGTTGGCCTGCAGGGCCAGCTCGCGCACGCGGTTGAGCACTTCGGTGGCCGACGTCAGCGCCGTCTCCTCGAGACCGAGGCGGTGCTCGACGACCGACGCGTTGTCCTTGTAGCGCGCGAGTTGCGCGACCTGCTGATCCAGGCCGGCGGCGCGCGCCCAGGCACCCGGGTCGTCCTTGGCCGACACCAGGCGCGTGGCGAGCGCGAGCTCGTTCTGCGTCTTGGCCAGCGCGGTCTGGTTGCGCAGGATGTTGGCCACGCCCTGGGCGTGCAGTGCGGCGGTCGAGATGCGCATGGCGAAGGCCTATCGTCGCGTCGCTGCGAGCAGCGACTGGAACACGGTGTCGGCCACCGCGATGACCTGCGCCGCCGCCTGGTAGGCCTGTTGGAAGCGCACCAGATCGGCCGCTTCCTCGTCGAGGTTCACGCCGGACGTCGCATCGCGCGCCGCCGTCGACTGGGCCAGCAGGCTCTGCTGCGCGGTCAAGGTCACGCCCGCCTGCTGCGCCTGGTTGCCGACGCCGCTGACCAGCGCGGTATGCGCCGCACTGAGCGTGCTGCGGCCGCCATCCAGCATGCGCTGCGTCGACAGTCCCGTCAGCGCGCGCGCATTGGTGTTGTCGCTCGAATTCGCGACGCTGCCGGAGGCGGCTGCCGCGACGCGCGAGGGATCGGTCACCGCCACCGAGATGTCTTCCGCGGCACCGGCCGTAGGCCTGACCAGGAAGCGATCTCCCGCGATCGCGCCGGGACCGATCGTGATCCGCAGGCCGTCCGCGACATAAGGGTCGCTGGCCGAGCCGCTGCCGGTCATCGCGACCGACGCGCCCGTCGTGGTGTTCGTCAGCTGCCAGGCCGCGCCGTCGTAGCGCAGCTGGTACTCGGCGTCCGTCAGCCCGGCAGTGCTGCCGAAGCCGACGTCCACGCCCGCCGTTCCGTGGTTGCCGCGCGCCGCGAGGGCGCTGCCGGACAGCGGCGAGAAGAAGTCCGTCCCTGCCTGCCCGGCCGCGTCGGCGCCCTGGCGATGCTGGGCATTGAAGGCCCCGGTCAGGCCGACGGCGATGCGGCCGAGCTTGGCGCGCGCGGGATCGATGACCTCGCGCTGCGCGTCGAGCAGGCCGCCGAGCGAGCCGCTGCCGATCTGCCCGGTGATGGCCACGCCGTTGAACGTGACGTCGAGCCGGCCGCTGCTGAACTCGTCGTCGCTGACGCCCAGCGCCGTCGCGCGGCTGCCGAGCACCAGCGCCTGGCCATTGCCGGCGAAGACGTTGATGGCGCCGTTGTCGGACTCGGTCGTCGTCACGCCGATCTTGCCGGCGAGCTTCTGCACCAGCTGGTCGCGCTGGTCGAGCAGGTCGTTGGGCGGCTGCCCGCCGGCGGCACCGGTGGCCAGCGCGATGCGATCGTTGAGCGTCGCGATGTCACGCGCCGCTGCGTTGATCTCGTCGACGTCCTGGCGCAGGCGGCCGTTGATCTCGGACTGCAGCCCGTCGATCTGTTGCGACAGCGCGTGGAAGCGCGTGGCCAGCGACTGCGCATCGCTGATCACCGACTGCCGGTTGGCGGTGGAGGCAGGGTCCGCGGACAGATCGTTGAGGCTGTCGAAGAAGCCCTTCAGCGGCGTACCCAGCCCGGTGGCCGCATCCGACATCCAGGTGTCGAGCTGTGTGGCGATGCCTTCGAAGCTCGCAGCACGCTGGTAGGACGCGGTGTCGGCCACGATGCGCGCGCCGACGAAGGAATCGGTGATGCGCCGGACCGTCGACGCGCTGACGCCGCTGCCGACGTAGCCGTCGCCCTGAGGACCGCCGATGCGCGAGACGAACTCCACGCGCTGGCGCGAGTAGCCGTCGGTGTTGACGTTGGCGATGTTATGCCCGGCCGTGTCCAGCGCCTTGCGATACCCGAGCAGGGCGGAGATGCCGGTATTGAGAAGATCGGACATGAGCGTCGGTTACGCCGCGGCGTCCCTCGTTGCGGGCTCTGACCGGCTTATCGTCGAACTGCCGATCAACTTGAGCAGCTTGTTCGCGTAGGCCGGGTCGGTCGCGTACCCGGCGTCCTGGAGGCCCTGCGCGAAACCGCCGGCGTCACCGCCGGTCCCCTCGCGCAAGGCGTCTGCGTACCGCGGGTTCGACTGCAGGAAGTTCGCGTAATCGTCGAAGGCCTCGCCGACCGACGCGTAGGAGCGGAACGCGGCCGTGACCTTCTGCATGCGGCCGCCCAGGTGCTCGTGCGTCGACTTGTCGATGCGCGCGCCGTCCCACGACGAATCCGCCTTGATGCCGAAGAAGTTGAAGCTCGGCCGTCCGTCCGCGTGCTCCGGCACGTGTCGGCCCCAGCCGGTTTCGAGCGCGGCCTGCGCCATGATCGCTTCCGCAGGAACCCCGAGCTTTTGCGCGGCCCGCGTGGCATGCGGACGGATCCGTTCGATGAAGCTCGCGGGATCGCCTCGTTCCGAAGTGTCCACCTTCGCCGGCACGGGCGCGGTGGCCGAAACCGTCGCACGCTGCGTCGCGATGATCTCGCGCGCCAGCGACGTCACCGGCTGGTACGACGAGCCGAATGCGGACTCCGCCGATGCATCCGGCGTCGCCGCGCCGCGGCCGATCATCTGCTTCACCAGCACATCGGCCAGGCCCATGCCCTTGCCGGAGGCCAGGTGCAGCGCCATCTGCTGGTCGAACATGTCCTGGTAGAACTCCATCTGCTGGCCGCCGCCGAGCACGTCATCGCCCAGGCTGGCGGCGCGCGCCGACTTGAGCATCTGCTGCGTGAACAGGGCTTCGAACTGCTGCGCCGCCTTGCGCACCGCTTCCGGATCGTTCGTGCGCGCCGACGCCTTCAGACGTGCGAAGGCACCGAGATCGGTGACTGCCGGTGTCGGCGACAAGCTCACGTTGCTTCGGCTCCTATTGAGATGTTCGGAATGGATCGACGCACGGCTTACCTCTCCCTCCGGGAGAGGTCGGCGCGAAGCGCCGGGTGAGGGCGCGAGGCGAAGCCGAGCGTCGCCGCTCGCCGAGAGGAGACCGCCGCGCTTCGCGCGGCCCCTCACCCCTGCCCCTCTCCCAAAGGGAGAGGGAGTTAGATGCGTCGGCCATTCTGGTCATTCCCAATTGTCGAGCGATGTCCGTTGCGCATCCGCGCCGCTGGGTGCTTCGCGAGCGTGGCGTGCGAACGCATCAAATGATCACCAACTCGGCGCGCAAGGCGCCCGCCTGCTTGAGCGCTTCGAGAATCGCCACCAGATCCCCCGGCGAGGCGCCGATCTGATTCACGGCGCGCACGAGGTCGTCGAGCGACACGCCGCCATCGATCACGAACATCTGCCCGCCGGTCTGGCTGACCTCGATGGAGCTACGCGGCACCACCACGGTCTCGCCGCGCGAGAACGCCTCCGGCTGGCTCACCGAAGGCTTTTCGGAAATCG
>CAZXXM010000147.1:0-7830 GCA_964644715.1 uncultured Salinisphaerales bacterium | reverse complement strand
TCGGGTTCGAGATCGAAGATCGAGCGCGGATCGATGTCGTGAAGGAAGGCGCCGAAGGTCTGCTTGCAGCGTCCGAAGATCTCCGGGTAACGGTCCTTCAGCGCGCGCTGCTCGTCTTCGCGGATCGACTGGTTGCGCAGCGGCTTGGTGTAGTTGGCCGTACGCTGAAAGACCGTCAGATGGCCGATGTTCTTGGAAATCTCCGTGATCAACTGCACCGCCGTCGCGCCGGTGCCGATGACGGCGACGCGCTGGCCGCTCAGGTCGACCGCTTCCTTGGGCCAGTGGGACGTGTGCCAGCTCCGCCCCTTGAAGCTGTCCCTCCCCGGCGTCGCCGGAATGAAGGGTTCCGAAAGAATGCCGATGGCCGTCATGACGAACCGCGACCGGACGCTTCGTCCGCCTTCGGTCGTCACCACCCAGCTCTTGTCGGCTTCGTCGTACTCGGCCGATGCGACGCGGGCGTTGAACTCGATGTCACGGCGCAGATCGTATTTCTCGGCGACGCGGCGCAGGTAGCGATGCGTTTCCGGCTGCGCCGCGAAATGCTCGCTCCAGTTCCATTCCTCCATCAATTCCGGGTCGAAGGAGAACGCGTAGCTGTAGCTCTCCGAGTCGAATCGCGCGCCCGGATAGCGGTTCCAGTACCAGGTTCCACCGACGTCGCTGCCGGCTTCGAATGCCCGCGCGGTGAATCCGAGAGCACGCAGCCGGATCAGCGCGTACATGCCCGAGATGCCGGCGCCGATGACCACCACGTCGTAGGCTTCCGTCCCGCTCGTCGTCTTCGTCGTCACGCTTCGCTCCTGTCGAAAGGCTCGCCTGCGCGCTACGCCGCGCGCGCCGTCACCCAAAGTTCCCGCTGGACCCGGCTTACGATCGACGGCAGCCATCGGCTGCCCGGATCGACGAGGCGCAGCTTCGGCAAGGTCTCCAGCATCTCCGCGAAGAAGATCCTCAGTTCGAGACGGGCCAGCGACATGCCCAGGCAGAGATGTACGCCGGTGCCGAAAGCGATGTGGCGGTTGGCATTCGGACGCCGGATGTCGAAACGATCGGGCGCTTCGAAAACCGCAGGATCGCGATTCGCCGACAGCGGCGACAGGAACACGCGCTCGCCCGCTCTGAGTTCCCGTCCGTTCCACTCGAAGTCTTCGCCGACGATGCGCACGGTGGCCTTGGTGTGCGACTCCCAACGCAGGATCTCTTCGACGGCGCCGTTGACGAGCGTCGGATCGGCGCACAGCAAGGCCAGCTGGTCGGGATGCAGCACCAGCGCCCGCACGCCGTTGGCGATCATGCAGGACGTGGTCCGGTTGCCGGCGAACAGCAGCAGGATGCCGCTGGCGATGACCTCGCTACGCGAGAGACGCTCGCCGTCGGCCTCGGCGGCGACGAGCTGCGACATCAGGTTGCCTTCGCCGACGCGATCTTCCGCGATGATCCGGGTCAGGTAGCTTTCGAGTGAACTCACCGCCGCGTGTGTTTTCTCGTAGCGCTCCGCATCGTCGGCGAATCCGCCGATGACGCTGGAGACCTCCTCGGTCCATTCGATGAACCGGTGCCGGTCCTCGGTGGGAACGCCCAGCATCTTGCAGATGACCGGACCTGGAATCTCGTACGCGATCTCGTTGAGCAGGTCGATCGGCTTCGCAGGCTCCGCCTCCAGCCGCCGGCGCAGCAGCGCGACCTGCTCGCGGGCCAACGCACGGATGTCGTCCTCCAGGCGCAGCACCGTGTTCGGCGTGAACGTCTTCTGCACCACGCTGCGCACGCGCTTGTGATCCGGGTTGTCCTGGAAAACCATCCAGTCTTCCAGCAGCCGCAAGGTACGCCCGACGGTCGCCTGCTTGTCCGGCGACAGGCTCTCGCGCAGCTTCTTCATGCGATTGGACAGCAGCCTGGGATTGCGCAGTCCCTCCGACACGGCAGCATGACTGGTGACCAGCCATGCGCGATGCCGCGCGTTCCAGTGGACGGGCTCGTGCGAGCGCAGGCGATCGAAATACGCATACGGCGACTGCGTGCAGACCTCGCCCAGGATATCCGTCAGATCTTCTTCTGGCCGCGCGGCTTCCACGATTCGTTCGTCCCGGGATATGAGAGTCGTCACTTCGCAGCGCCGAGAAGCGCTGCGCCTTTCTCCGCGATCATCATCGTCGCCGCCGCCGTGTTGGCCGATACCAGCGTCGGCATCACCGACGCGTCCATCACGTAGAGGCTCTCGTGGCCGTGCACCTTGAGCCGGGCATCGACGACGGCGCGGGGATCGGATGCGGCGCCCATCTTGCAGGTGCCCACCGGGTGATAGCCGGTGCTACCGTACTGGCGCGCGTACTGCAGCCATTCGTCGTCGCTCTGCACGGCGGTGCCCGGCAGCATTTCCGACTCGACCATTCGCTGCATCGGCGCGGAACTCATGATCGCCCGCGCGCACTTGAGCGCGGCGACCACGACGTCGCGGTCGGTGGCGTGGGCGAGGAAGTTCGGCTGGATCTCGGGGGCGTCCAGGTCGGACGCGGAACGCACGCGCACGTGGCCCTGGCTCTCCGGGCGCAACTGGAACCCGCCGCAGGTCAGCCCCGGCTTGTCGTCGAGGTGGCCGATCATTCCCAGCTTGTAGCTCGCCGGAAAATACGACAGCGCGATGTCCGGCCGCGCCAGGTCGGGTCGCGACTTCCAGAAGCCGTAGATCAGCACCGGGCTGATGGCCAGCACGCTGGGACGTCCCAACGCCCAGGCGACGAGTTCCTGCAGCAGGGCCATGCCCTTCACGCGCTCGTTGACGCTGACCACGTGGGGACGGCAGCGCACGATCACGCGCGGGACGAAGTGATCGCGAAGATTCTCGCCGACGCCTTCGAGGCCGCTACGCACGGGAATGCCCGCGGCGCCGAGCACGGCGGGCGGCCCGATCCCCGAGAGCTGCAGCAGCTTGGGGCTGCCGATGGCACCGGCGCAAAGCACCACCGCGCGCGAGGCGGCGATCGACCGCGTCTGCGATTCGCCGCCCTGGCGGTACTCGACGCCGGTCGCACGGTGTCCGTCCAGGACGATGCGCGTCACGGTGGCATCGGTCCGCACCTGCACCTTGAACCGGCGGCGCGCCGGATGCAGAAAGGCGTGCGCCGTGCTCCATCGCCGGCCCCGCAGGATGTTGCCCTG
The DNA here is from genome assembly GCA_964644715.1 of uncultured Salinisphaerales bacterium. GTDB lineage: Bacteria > Pseudomonadota > Gammaproteobacteria > Nevskiales > Nevskiaceae > Panacagrimonas. The sequence goes on along the minus strand of CAZXXM010000147.1, from coordinate 4,665 downwards.
CGTGTAATTGACGCCGGTCTGAACCTCGCCGTTGTAGTCGAGACTTTCCGGGATGCCGATCGAGCGCGCCGCTTCGAGAAAGGTTTCGCCCACCGGGGTGCGCCACGAGATCGGACTCACCGGCATGGCGCCTTCGCGTCCGCGGAAGCGATCGTCACCGATTCCGTAGAGGCGTTCGCTCTTGCGGAAGTACGGCAGGACGTCCTCGTAACCCCAGCCGGGATTGCCTAGTTCGGCCCAGGTGTCGAAGTCCTCGCGCTGGCCGCGGTTGTAGACCGCGCCGTTCACGGCGCTGGATCCGCCCAGCACTTTGCCCTGCACCAGCGGCGTGACTCGCCCGAGCGTGCCGTCCGAACCTTGATACTGCAGCTGCCAGGTCACGCGCGGATCCTTCAGCGTCTTGAACCATCCCACCGGCATGCGGATGTAGGGGTTGCGATCCTCCGGGCCGGCTTCGACGACGCACACGGAATGACCCTGCTCGCCCAATCGATAGGCGACGATGCCCGCCGCGGTGCCGCCGCCGACGATCACGTAGTCGAAGGTGTCCATCCCTTGCTCCTCAATGCACCGCGATCAGCACGGACTTGGTGTTCAGAAATTCTTCGACGTGCTCGATGCCGGACTCGCGCCCGTATCCGCTCATCTTGTAGCCCCCGAACGGCACGGCGACGTCGAGCAGGTTGTAGCAATTGACCCACACCGTTCCGTTCTTCAGGCGCCGCATCACGCGGTGCGCGCGGTGGATGTCGAGCGTCCACACCCCGCATCCCAATCCGTAGGACGTGGCGTTGGCGCGCCGGACGACCTCGTCCTCGGTATCGAAGGCCAAGGCGGACAGCACCGGGCCGAAGATCTCCTCGCGGGCGATCGCCATGTCGTCGCTCACGTCGGCGAAGACCGTCGGCGCGATGAAATAGCCGTTCGCGTGCACCGGGTCGGTCAGGCGTTCGCCGCCGGCGACCAGCCTCGCGCCGGCAGCGCGCCCTTGCGCGATGTACTCGCAGATGCGCGTCATCTGCTGATGCGACACGACCGGGCCCAGCTGGGTCTCCGGCAGCAGCGGGTCGCCGACGCGCAGCGTCCGCGTGAACGCAGCCAGCCGCTGCAGGAACTCGTCGTAGATCGGCCGCTGCACGAAGAGCCGCGAGCCGGCGAGACAGTTCTGCCCGGAGTTGGCGAACACGGCCATGGCCGCGGCCGGCACCGCGCGATCCAGGTCGGCGTCCGCGAAGACGATGTTGGGCGACTTGCCGCCGAGTTCGAGCGACACGCGCTTCACGTTGCCGGCGCTCGCACGAATGATCGACTGGCCCACCTCGGTCGACCCGGTGAACGCGATCTTGTCGACGTCGCGATGTTCGGCCAGGGCCGCGCCGGCCTCGCGGTGTCCGGGCACGACGTTGACCACGCCCGGCGGCACGCCGGCCTCCAGGCACAGCGCGCCGAACCGCAGCGGCGCGAGCGGCGCCTGCTCCGCCGGCTTGAGCACGACGGTGCATCCCGCGGCCAGCGCCGGCGCCACCTTCCAGATCGACAGGACCAGCGGGCTGTTCCAGGGGTTGATCGCGCCCACCACGCCCACCGGCTCCTTGAGCGTGTACGACATCACGTCGACCGGCAGGGAGTTCTCGATGGTCTGTCCGTGCAGCGTGACGGCGAGACTCGCGTAGTAGCGCAGCATCGCGACGGCGCGTGCCTTGCGCGGCGCCAGCGTGCCGATCGGCACGCCCATGTCGAGGATGTCGAACAGCACCAGGTCGTCGAAGTGCTTCTCGACCAGATCGGCCAGACGCAGCAGTACGCGTTGACGATCGACCGGTTTGAATCGCGACCACGGGCCTTCCAGTGCACGCCGCGCCGCGGCGACCGCCCGGTCGATGTCGCCCGCATCGCCGTCGGCGACCCGCGCGAGCACCTTCCCGGTGGCGGGATCGAGCGTCTCGAAGGTTCGCCCGGACACGGCCGGCACCGAGTGCCCGTCGATCAGCAGCTCGCAGGGAATCGAGCGCCCGTGCAGCGCCTCGTCGTGCGTCTTCATACGACCCCCGCCTGGCGCAGCTGATCGACCTGCGCGGTGTCCATCTCGAGCAGCTCACGCAGGATCGCGTTGGTGTCCTGCCCCAGGTCCGGCGCAGGCCGCAGCGGCCCCGCCGGCGTTGCGCTCATGCGCGGCTGCGGCGCCGGCATCTTCAGGTTGCCCAGCAGGCGCGTAGCGACGGTCGCAATGGTTTCGCGCGCGGCGTAATGCGGATCGGTGGCGATGTCGGCGGCCGAGTACACCAGCGAGTACGCCAGGCCGTGCCGGTCCAGTCGCGCGCAGATTTCGGGCACCGCGTGGCGGACGATCCACTCGCCGACGCAGGCATTGATGTCGTCGATGTGCTGCCAGCGCAGCGCGTGCGAACCGAAACGGGGATCGGCCAGCAGCTCGGGCTGTTCCATGGCCTCGCACAGGCGCCGGAACACGCCGTCGTTGGACACGGTCAGCACCAGGAAGCGTCCGTCCTGCGTGCGGAAGTGATTGCCCGGCGCGGCGGCGAAGTGAAGATTTCCGCGGCGCTCGCGCACGACGCCGAGCTTGTCGTAGGCGGTGATCAGCACGTCGGAAAAGCGGAACACCGCCTCGAACAAGGCCAGGTCGACGTACTGGCCCTGTCCGCCGCGCGCGTCGCGGTGATAGAGCGCCAGCATGATCGAGAAGGCGCCCATCAAGGCACCGAGGTAATCCGCCACCGCGGTTCCCGGCCGCAGCGGCGGACCGTCCGCTTCACCCGTGATGTGCAGGAAGCCCGCGAACGCCAGTGCGATGCGATCGTAGGCCGCGCGCTGCGCGTTGGGCCCGGTCTGCCCGTAGCCGGACACGCTGAGCATGACCAGTCGTGGATTCACCGCCTGCAGCGCCGGGTATCCCAGGCCCCAGCGATCCAGGGTGCCGGGACGGAAGTTCTCCACCAGCACGTCTGCCTTCGCGACGAGCTGGCGCAGCAGCGCCTGCCCTTCCGGCACGCGAAGATCGATCGTGATGGAGCGCTTGTTGCGCCCCTCGACGTTCCACCACAGGCTCTGGCCTTCGCAGATCGGACCGTTGCTGCGAATCGTGTCGCCACCTTGGGGCTGCTCGACCTTGATCACGTCGGCGCCGAAATCCGCCAGCAGCGTGGCCGCGACCGGTCCCGCGATCATCGTGCCCAGATCGAGCACGCGGATCCCCGCCAGCAGGCCGTCCGCCGGCGCGCTCACGCCGGAGTCTCCGGTTCGATGGTGAAGCGAGGCAGGAACATGCCTTCGCCGACGTCGTCCCACCACAGCTTCACCGGCATTCCGATTTTCACCTGCGAGGGATCGCAGCCGGTGACGTTGGTGACCAGGCGTACGCCGTCGAGACCGTCGAAGCGCACCACCGCCGCCACGTAGGGCAGGCGGTCCTTCACCGCCGGATGCGCGGCGTAGTGAATGACGGTGTAGGTGTAGACCTCGGCGCGCGCGGGCGCTTCCTTCCATTCCACGGCGGCGCTTCGGCAGGCGGGGCAGATCGGCGTCGGGGGATGGCGTGCCTTCGAACAGTCGGCGCAGTGCTGGAAGCACAAGCGGCGCGTGGCGCAGGCGTCCCAGAACGCGGCGTCGTCCATGTTCGGAAGCGGCGCGGGCATGGCATCGGAGAACCAGCTCATCACGCTCTCCCGAGGATCAGCGCGCTGGACGGAGACACGCCCAGTCCGCCGGTGACCAGGCAGGTCTTGGCATCCGGAACCTGGGACGTGGACGTGCCGCGCATCTGGCGCACGCCTTCCACGACCAGGTTCATCCCGTGCACGTACGCCTCGGAGAGCTGTCCGCCAGAGGTGTTCAGCGGAAGCCGGCCATCGGGCCATCGGATGGCGCCGGAGGCGACGAATTCGCCGCTCTCGCCCTTGCCGCAGAACCCGAGGTCTTCGAGCGCCATCAGCACCATGCCGCTGAAGTGGTCGTAGATCTGCGCCACGTCGATGTCCTTGGGCGCGAGTCCTGCCGAGCCGAACAGTTCCGCCGCCAGCGAACGGCAGTTGGTGGACGCATAGTCCTCGTCGGGCATGTTGTGACCGGACAAGGCACCGCTGCCCCATCCCGGTCCCCCGCCCTGCACCGCCGACAGGATGTCGACCGGCCGCGAGCGGGTGTCGCGCGCCCGCCCGCGCGAGGTGATCACCACCGCGGCGGCCCCGTCGGTTTCCAGGCAGCAGTCGTACAGCCGCAGCGGTTCGGCGACCCAGCGCGCGGCGAAGTAGTCCTCGCGCGTCAGCGGTCGGCCGTGCATGACGGCGAGCGGATTTCGGTTGGCGTTGGCACGCGCGTTCAGCGCCACTTCCGCCAGGTGATCCGCGGTGATCGGGTAGAGGTGCATGAAGCGCTGGACGATCATCGCCAGCATCTGCGGCGGCGCCATCAGGCCGAACGGGTCGACGAAGTTGCCGTTCACCCGCCCCGGTCCGTGACGGCCGAAGCGGCGCGCCTGGCCCTGGCACAGGCCGCGGTAGGCCACGACCACGTCGGCGCGCCCGGATTCGATCGCCGAGCAGGCCAGCGATATCGCGCCGCAGGTTCCGCCACCGGCACCGCCCCAGACCATCGCGCCCACCCGCAGACGCGGAATGCCCAGCGCCACCTGCATCAGGTTGGGTTCGT
>CAZXXM010000146.1:0-7850 GCA_964644715.1 uncultured Salinisphaerales bacterium | reverse complement strand
GGGGCGACCTAGTCTCCGCGCGAGAGGATGAGCGTGAGTGATTCGACGTCGGAGCCGGCATTTCCGACGACCACTTCGATGCCGTTCACCAAGCAGTAAGCCGTGCTCAGGTTCCGCGACTGGTGAGTGGGACTGACGATGTAAACCCGGGTCGGGCCACCCCACCGCTCGTAAAGCGCCTGTGTGTCGACGCCGGGCTTCACACCGATCTCGATCTCGCTACGGTCGTTCCTCACGCCACGCGCATCGGGGATGGACAGCACGAGCGAGATCGACCCGATCAAGGATGCGGCCCTCGGATCCCGGCCCCGGTAATGGCGGACCCGTCCGCCGCCGTTGCTCTCGTCCCTCAGCTCGAACCCGCAAATCGCCTGCACCTGCCGCACGTGGATCTCGCCCGTGCAGGCCGCCGCCAGCCGTTCCACCACCGACAATAGGCCCGATACCGTGTCGGCGGTCTCCGGCTGTTCGACGGTCTTCGCCGCCGGCCGCGATCGCGTCCGCCAGAATGCCAGTGCATCGATGAGATTCATGGGTCGCGCAAACCTCCTTGTCATGCAGAACGTCGTCGGCCGACCCTGCATCGGATTTCCGATCGACACCGGCGCGCCCGTATCGCCCCGTTCGTCCCGAGTGCCTCACCCCGGCTTTTGGGGGTGAGGTGTATCGAGGGACCCGGCGCCGGCCGGTGGTTCGATACGCCGTGTGCTGCCGCACCCGGCCACTCGCCACGAACGGGAGGGAATGGGGGAAACCGGGACCGGAGAATCCGAGCGCCTTCGGCTCACAGGACGATGCGGCTTTCGCGGACGGCACGAATGGCTTCAAGCCGGCTCTTGACGCCCAGCTTCGCGTAGATGTTCTTCAGGTGGTACTTCACCGTGTCGCGGGTGACGAACATCGCCGCGGCGATCTGATCGTTCGACATGTAGTTGACGATCATCGCGAGGATCTTCTTCTCGCGTTCGGTGAAAGCCTCGCCGACGCCGCCGCCCTGCCCCAGGGCCTTGGCATCGGTACGGGGATGCGCCTCGGGCGCACCGGTGCCGATCAGCTTGACGAGAAAGCGGTCGCTCTCGGTTTCCACCGCGGCCGGCGAGGCGTTCAACCTCGGGCGCACGTGCGACAGCAGAAGCTGCAACACCTCCTCGCCCTCATCCAGCAGCGCGCGAGCGTAGCCGCCCGGCGCCGCGAGTCCGAGCGCCTGGTCGAGACTGCGATGCGCCAGCGCCTCGTTGCCGCTCTTCTTGTGCGCCAGCGCCGACAGCACGTGCAACTTGATCTGCCGATGCACGCGCGTGCGCAGCGACGCCTGGCGCAGGCAGGGCTGGATCAGCCTGATCGCCTCGCGATGCTCGCCGGCATGCACGTGCAGGCGGATGCGCCCGATCACGGTGTCTTCGGAATCTTCGGAGATGCGCACCCAGTTGGTGTCGGCACGCTCGCCACCGTCCTCGATGCGGCCCGCGATGATGCGCGCGCGATCGAGCCGCCCGGCGAGCAGTTCGCGACGCACGCGTTCCCAGGCGATCAGCCTCACGGCGCGCGGCCACTGGCCGCTGAAGGCGAGCTGCTCGGCTTCCTCGAGCATCGCGAGCGCCTCGGCGGGCTCGTGCCGCTGATCGTGGATGCGCGCGATGGCGCGATACGCGATCACCAGATAATCGTGGATGCCGGCACTGGCGATGATCTCGCGGTACTGGCGGTACTGCGTCATCGCCAGATCGAGTTCGTCGGCCTCGTACAGCGCCGCGATCCAGCCACAGGCCAGGCAGGCGGTGGACTGCGATTCCTCGACGTACATCCGCGGATCGGACAGCGCGTTGCGGAACAAGGTCAGCGCTTCCTGAAGCTGACCCTGCGACACCAGCGTCAGCGCGCTCTTGCCGATCGAATACGCCCAGGTGAACGTTGCGTCGGCGCCGTCGCTGAGCGCACGGCCCCGCGCCAGGAAGCGCAGGGCCTCGTCGTATTGCCCGGCCGCCATCGCGTGGTACCCGCGCGCGTTCGACACGGCGCTGAGTTCGAAATTGCGGAAGCGCGAGGTGCTGGCCACGCTGGTGTCGATCATCGTGATGACGTCGGCCATGCGCACGAGATCGTCCTTCATGATCGCCGCCATGCTCAGCGCCACGCGCGGGTCGCCGCTGACGCAGGCGTCGTCCGGGATCGTCCGCAGCAGGCGCAGCAGCGGTTCGATCTTGCGATGGCGGCTCAGGAACGACAGCGCCCAGACGATCTTGACCACCAGGCCCGGCCGGCGCTCCAGCTCCTCCATCGGCACCGTGTCGGACCAGCGGTCGACCGTGACCATGTGGCCGTCCGGAACCAGGCGCTCGGCCCACATCTCGAACACGTCGGCCGCGTCCGCGTGATCGCCGGCGTACGAGAAATGGTGCAGCGCCTCTTCGAAGTGCCCTTCCTCGCGATGCCACTGCGCGGCGCGGCGGTGCAGGCCTTCGATGCTGTCCGGATACGCGGCGCGCAGGTGATCGCGCAGGAAGCGCGAGAAGATCGCGTGATACGTGAACGATTGCTGGTCGGAGTCGTTGCGGCGCACGAACAGGCCGGCCCGTTCAAGGAAATCGAGCACGTCCTGCGCATCGCGCGACTCGAGCATCGCGTTGCACAACGGGACCGTCATGCGGTCGAGCATCGAGGTCTTGAGCAGGAATTCCTGCACGCGGGGTTCCTGGCGCACCAGCACGTTGTCGGCCAGGTAATCGGCCAGCTCGCGCACCTGGTGCGCACGTCCTTCGCGCAGCGACTGCCGCACGGCGGGGCTGTCCAGCGCGAGCCGGTAGAGCTGCACCGCGGCGGGCCAGCCCTCCGTGCCTTCGTGGATGGCCTGCAGCTCGTCCGGCGTGACCTTCACGTCGCCGGCATGCTCGAAGAAGCGCTGCACTTCCTGCTGGGAGAAACGCAGTTCCTCGGCGCGGATCAGCATGGCCTGTTCCCCGACGACCAGGCGCGGCAGTCCCAGCTCGGGCACGACGCGGCTCGCGAGGAACCAGCGGATCTGCGCCGGGCTTCCGGCCAGCAGCTCGCGCAGGAAGCCCAGCATCATGCGGCTGCTGACGAAGTGCAGGTCGTCGAGGAAGACGGCGATCGGGCGACCGAGTTCGAGCAGGCGGCCGACGAGCCAGTCCGTACGCGACGTGACGTCCGGCGCACGCGCCGGGTCGGGCGACGCCGCTCCGAGCCGCGCTTCGGCCCGCAGGCCCGACACCATTTCCTGGACATGACCCAGGAAGCGCGTCACGTCGTTGTCGCTTTCGTCCAGCGAGATCCATCCGGTGAGCATCCCGCGCGCCAGGCAGGCACTCTGTGCCTGCAGCATCAGCGAGGTCTTGCCGTGCCCGGCCGGCCCCTGGAACACGACGACGCGCGCGGCGCCTTCACCGAAGATGCGGCGCAGCAATTGCTCGCGCTCCACCGCATGCCGGTGGGCCTCCGGCGCGGAGATCTTGTGATTGATGACCGGAGCAGCGGGCTGCTCGGCACGCGCCTTGGGTCTCACGAAAGGTTCATCCCTCATTTGAGGCGCACAGCATGACGCGGGTGCGCAGGGGCAAGATTACCCTCAAGGGTAGTGTGCCCTTGATGGCACAGGCCTACCGTCCTGGGGTCGGGACAGAGGTCCATAAATAGAACCCGGCGGTCGGTCATTGCATCTGGCGAGCAGGTAATAACGACGTCCGGCGGAAGAACCGGGCGTTTACCCGCGTCTCTTTAGGAGAGGAGCCCGATGCGCATCCGTAAATACGATTTCGACTATTCCCGTCGCAACTTCCTGGAAAAGACTGCCATGGGTGTCGGCGGCCTGGGCGTGCTCGCTCCCATGTGGTCGGTCGCCGCCTCCAATGGAGACATCAGCAAGGCTTATCCCGACGAGCTGATGTCGATCGACATGTACACCAAGGGCAAGATCAAGACGGGCGATTACATCGACGCGAACAACGTCGACATCGTCAAGGACCTGCTCGACCCGATCCAGTACAAGAACCTAAAAGAGCAGAAGCGGCGCATCAAGATCGTGCCGACCACGCGTGACGTCACGCAGATGTACAACAAGGATCATCTCGACGCGACCCTGCGCAACAAGGGGCGTGCGAAGTGGGCCGCCGACGGCAACCTGGTCGCCGACAGCGGCGAGAACTGGCTCGGCGGCGTGCCGTTCATGGAACCCAAGGACGCCAAGGAAGCGCTGGCCAACATCACGATGAGCTGGGGGCGCCACAACTTCTCGATCTACGCGATTCCCGAGGTCAGCCTCGCACCGGACGGCAGCATCGGCTACGACCGCGAATTCATCTGGGCGGAACTGCAGTGCCAGGCCCGCGCCGACGGCCAGGTGTTCAACGATCGAAAGGACTTGCTGCGCCTGCAGTCGATCTGGTTCACGCGCCCCAACGACGTGAAGGGCTCCTCGTTCCTGTCCATCTGGTACTACGACCAGCGCAAGTTCCCCGATCTGCACGGCTACTTCCCGGCGTTCAAGCGTGTCCGCCAGTTCCCGACGAACCAGCGCTTCGAGCCCGTCGTGCCGGGCATGACCTTCTTCCTGTCCGATGCCTGGTCCTCGGGCGACCCCATGCTGACCTGGGGCGACTACCAGATGATCGAGCGCAAGCCTCACCTGGCGCCGGTTTCGGAGAACTGGCAGGGCGATGCCCCGAACTGGAACAAGAAGGTGCACGGCGGCGGCAAAGGCCTGACGTTCTACGACACGAACTTCCAGCTCGTTCCCGAATGCGTGGTGTTCGAAACCAAGCCCACCGGGTATCCCCGCGCGCCGGTCGGCAAGAAGCGCGTCTGGATCGACACGCGCAACAACATGTACAACTCCAGCATCACCTACGACCGGCGTGGCGAGGTGTGGAAGTCCTTCGAAACCGGCTCCGGCCGCCAGCAGAAGGGCAACTTCGTGCACAAGAACAAGGACGGAACGCCCGCGTGGTCCTGGGACTACTGCCACGTCCACGACATCCAGTCCAACCGCATGACGCGCATTCACCACGCGCAGGCGAGCCCGACCGGATACAAGTCGGCCTACGACCCCGATTACGACTTCTACAACCAGTTCCTGACCACCAGCGCGATCGCGCGCCTGGGCCAGTAACCGGTCGAAACCCGATCGGCTGAATCGGCGGCAACGAACCGCCCCGCGATTTCCTCCTGCTCCGCCAGAGCACTCCGGCGCCTTAACGCATAGGGCGCCGGATTTTTTTTTGCGCATCGCGCCCTGCTTCCCGCTCGCCAGAGCGACCCGGCGATCCGCCCCCTGGATCGCCGGTCTTTTTTTGAGACCCCTTTCCGTAGCCCGGACGCAGTCCGGGATTGCGCTCGAAAAGAGGACCCCCGGACTTCGTCCGGGCCACGACGGGCATTTTGTGCAGTGCCGCATTCGCAGCCCGCGGCATCCGTCCGGAGCCCTCCGGAAGGGTTCAGGGTCAGCCCTAATGGCGTGTTTACCCCACAGGGTAGTCATATGAGCCGGCACCGCTTTTAACCTGCATCAATCACAACGCGAGCCCGCTTCGGGTTCAGCGGACGGTTCCGATCCCCGGTACATGCCCGCATACAAGGAGGAGATGGTGGGAAAGCTCATCAATATCGACAACGGCGGCACGCTGACGGACATCTGCGTGATCGACGGCAATCAGGTTCATCGTACGAAGACCCTGACCACACCCCATGACCTGTCGCGCTGCTTCTTCGACGGGTTGACCAAGGCCTCGAAGGCCATCTACGGCAAGGAGGATCTGGTTTCGCTGATCACCAGCACCGACCACATCCGCTACTCGACGACGCAGGGCACCAACGCCCTGGTCGAGCGCAAGGGCCCGCGTCTGGGCATCGTGCTCACGGGCAAGCTTTCCGCGGAGCTGCTGAAGAAGGATCCCAAGGCCGGCGAACTGTTCGACTCGGTGATGGGCGATCGCGTCACCACGCTCGACCTCAAGCTCAAGGGCGAAGAACTGGAGCGTGCCGCGGTCAAGGCGATCAACTCGCTGTCGTCCAACGGCGCCAACCGCATCGTCGTCGCGCACGGCGGCTCGGACCGCTCCGAGAAGGAAGAGCGCATCAAGAACATCCTGCTGCGCAAGTTCCCGCAGCATCTGCTCGGCGCCGTGCCGATTCTCTACACGCACGAGGTCGTCGAGGACGACAACGACGTGCGCCGCACCTGGACGGCGATCTTCAACGCCTTCCTGCACCCGGCGATGGAACGCTTCCTCTACAACGCCGAACACAAGCTGCGTGCGCACAAGGCGCAGAACCCGCTGCTGATCTTCCGCAACGACGGCAACTCGGCGCGCGTGGCCAAGACCATCGCGCTGAAGACGTACAGCTCGGGCCCTCGCGGCGGCATGGAGGGCGCTCGCGCCATCTCCTCGCACTACAAGTTCAAGCACCTGGTCAGCATGGACGTGGGCGGTACGACCACGGACATCGGCGAGGTGCAGAGCGGCACGGTGCGCAGCGAATCTCGCGGCTACGTCGAGGGCGTGCAGGTGTCGTTCCCGCTCAGCGACGTGCACAGCGTCGGCGTCGGCGGCAGCTCGATCATCAAGGTCGTCGACGGCAAGATCCAGGTCGGCCCGCAGTCGGTCGGCAGTGCGCCGGGCCCGGCCTGCTTCGGCCTGGGCGGCACCGAGGCGACGATCACCGATGCCTTCCTTGTGCTCGGCCTGCTCGATCCCGCCTCGTTCTTCGGCGGCGACCTGAACATCGATCTGTCGCGCGCGCGCGCCGTCATCGAGGACAAGATCGGCAAGCCGTTGAAGCTGTCCGTGGAAGACGCGGCCGCTGCGATGGAGAAGGCCTGGGTCGACAAGGTCGCCACCAGCCTCAAGACGTTCACCAAGCCCACCAAGGACACGGTGCTCGCCGCGTTCGGCGGCGCCGGTCCGTTCGTGGTGTGCAAGGTCGCGGAGGCCGCTGGCATCTCGCGCGTGCTGATTCCCGGACTCGCCGCGGTGTTCTCCGCGTACGGCCTTGGGTTCTCCGACATCGGCCATCAGTACGAGGCGCCGCTGCGTCAGCGCGACAAGGCCGGCCTGAAGGCCTGCCTGAGCGAACTCAGCGACCAGGCCGCACGCGGCATGTACGCGGAAGGCTTCGGTGCCGGCGACTACGATACCGCGCAAACCCTGCTGGTGACGACGAAGAAGGGCGACGAGCGCCGTCCGCTCACCAACGGCTCCCTGCCTTCCGGCCTGCCGACCGACGCCCTGCTGTCGGTGTCGCTGGCCACGACCAAGCGCCTGCCGCAGCCCCAGCTCAAGGGCAGCTTCGGCAAGAAGAAGGCCGAGGCCAAAGCCAGCGGCAAGCGCAAGGTGTCCGGCAAGGATCTGCCGCTCTACAAGGTCGAAGAGCAGAAGCCCGGCGCCTCGGCGGCCGGTCCGGCGGTTCTCGAAGAGGCCTATTTCACGGGTCGCATCGATGCCGGATGGAGCTTCGAGGTCAACGACAGCGGCGACATCCTGCTGTCGCGCGCCTGATCTTCCGCACGCAACGGCCAACGCAACGGAATAAAGAGAGGACGCAGAGGAAGACAAAGAACTAGAAGCCCGGATGCAGCTTTCGACGAAGCTCTTCGTGTCCTCTCTTTTTCCTTTGCGACCTTTGCGTTCACGGCTTTTTTAGATTTGGAGGAGACAAAAATGAAAGTACTGATGTCCGAGAATCTGCGCATCGACCTGGACACCGAGAAATGGGAATGCCGGCACTGCGACAAGGTGCTGATCTCGGCCCGTGACAACTACAAGCGCGGCCTGCTCGCCTACGATCGCGATCCGCGCGAGATCCACAAGCCGCTGCGCGACCCGAAGAAGTACGTCCTC
>CAZXXM010000145.1:0-7861 GCA_964644715.1 uncultured Salinisphaerales bacterium | reverse complement strand
CTGCTGACGCTGGACGATCCGGCCGGAGGCACGCGCAGCCTGTTCGATGCGTCCGGATTCGTTCCGGGCACCGAGCGCAGCGAGCGTTTCTGGATCTGGTCGAGCGGCGTGCGAAACGCGGGTGCCATGCGCCAGTGGGGGCACCACGCGACGACGACCGTCGGTCGTGCGCACTTCGACGATCCCTTCCTGCTCGAGCAGCTGTTCGTGGCGCCGCCCGATGCCCCCGCACCGGCGAGCGGCGTGATCAAGGGCGGCCTGCTGACGCCTTAGGATCCCATAGCCCGGACGAAGTCAGGGGGGGCTCTCACAAATCGAGCGCGACCCCCGGACTTCGTCCGGGCTACCTTCGCGGCCTTCCCCGCCCGTGGATCCGTTCGCCTACGACGAGCAGCTGACGCTGATCTCGCGTGCCCACTCTGGCGGCTGCGCGGCGTAGGACTCGAGCTCGGGCTGCTCGTCGAACGGTCGCGACAGCAGCCGGAACAGCCGGTCGACTTCGGTATCGATGCCGTGCTCGGACTGCTCGATGGCCGCCTGCAGCAGGTGATTGCGCAGCACGTACTTCGGGTTGACGCGATTCATGCGGGCGGCGCGCGCATCGTCGTCGTCGCCTTCCGACTGCAGTCGCGCGCGGTAGCTCTTCAGCCACTCGTCGAACGCGGCCACGTCGGTGATCTCGTCGCGAATGGCGGGCGGCGCATCGCCCGTCGCGGACACGCCGGCGAGGCCGCGGAAGCTGCGCGTGAAGTCGTTGGTGCCGCGATCCAGGATGTTCAGGAAGACATTCACCAGGTCGCGATCGCCATCGCGCACTTCCCGCAAGCCCAGCTTCGCGCACCAGCCACCGAGCACCGCGTCGGCATAGGTCGCCGGGTAATGGCCAAGGATGCCCTGCGCGATCTCCACGGCCGCCTCGGGTTGCTCGTGCAGCAGAGGCAACGTGGCCTGCAGCAGCTTCGAGCAGTTCCAGTAGCCGACGCGCGGCTGCTGCTCGTAGGCGTAGCGCCCGGCCTCGTCGGAGTGATTGCAGATGTGTCCGCTGGCGAAGCCGTCGAGAAAGCCGAACGGGCCGTAGTCGATCGTCAGGCCCAGCGCCGACATGTTGTCGGTGTTCATCACGCCGTGGCAGAAGCCCACGTTCTGCCACTGCGCCGTCAGGCGCGCCGTGCGCTCGACGACCTCGGTGAGCCAGGCCGCGTACTTGTTCGGGAAGTCCGCGAACTGCGGGAAGTGATCGCGGATCAGGTGATCGGCCAGCGGCGCGAGCATCTCGTGACGCTGCGGGTAATAGAAGAACTCGAAATGTCCGAAGCGCACGAAGCTGGGCGCGACGCGGCAGACGATAGCGGCGCTCTCGATCCGTTCGCGTTGCACCGGATCCGGCGAAGCGATCAGGCTGAGCGCGCGCGTCGTCGGAATGCCCAGTGCATGCATCGCCTCGGAGCACAGGTATTCGCGGATGCTCGATCGCAGTACCGCGCGGCCGTCCGCGAAGCGCGAGTACGGCGTGTGGCCGGCCCCCTTGAGCTGGATCTCGAGCAGTTCGCCGCTTGCGTTTCGTACCTGGCCGAGCAGCATCGCGCGACCGTCGCCGAGCTGCGGCACGAAGCTGCCGAACTGGTGGCCCGCGTAGACGGTGGCGATCGGCGTGGAGCCTGCCCGTGTCGCGTTGCCGGACATCATCGCGAGCAGGTCGGCGTCGCCCGCCGATGAATCGGGCAGGCCGAGTTGCGATGCGAGCGCCGCGTTGAAATGCACCATGCGCGGCGTGGACAGCGGCTCGGGCGCGACGCGGGAAAAATAGGCGTCCGGCAGCTTCGAGAAATGATCGACCCAGTCGAGGTTCAGCAGGGGATTGCTCATACCCGCATTCTGCGCCAGCGCCGCGGCCTGCGATACGATCCCGGCATTGCGGTCCCGGTGCGTCGCATGACGCTGAACGAGCGATCGCTGCGGGGCATCATCGTTCTCGTCAACATCATGGGCAGCCGATCCGAGCCGTGTAGTCCGGACGAAGTCCGGGGGCTCTCTCTGATTGCGAACGGCATCCCGGACCGCGTCCGGGCTACGTGGGGCAGCTTCATCGGCCACGTACGGCTGCACGCAGCTGAGCGGGCGTGAGTCGGGTCGGCGAGGAAGCGGCACCGATCATCTCCACCAGCCGTGCATTGACGGGTGTCGCGAACCCGCTGTCGCGCCCGAGCCGCACCACTTCGCCGTTCAGCTGCTCGACCTCCGTGGCCTTGCCGGCCTCGACATCGGACACCATCGACGGATATGCGCCCTCGCGCACGCCGTTCCGGTATTTCGCGAACCACCAGGGCAGCGGTCCGCCGTTCAGCAGCGCCCAGCGATACGCGCCGTAGGGCAGCACCAGCGGCAGCTTCCACGGCAGGCGCGACGCATCGAGCGCGCCGGTGGCCTCGTCGAGCACATCGACGTAGACGCGGCGCAGATCGGGATCGAGGAACAGGTCCTTGAACGTCGTGCGCGTCAAGGCGCAGATCGCGTTGGCGAGATTGATCAGCAGCTTTCCCCAGACCGATTCGTCGCCGGCAGCGGTCTTCACGATCATGCCCGTACCGGAAAAACCGGCGAGCAGCGCCGGATCCGGATTGCCAAGCACGATCTCCGCGCGCGTGGCCAGCCGCGCATGCAGAGGGCCGAGCAGCTGGCCGTTCATCATCACGCTCATCGGTACCACGCGTGCGCCGGGACGGCGCTCTCGCAGCAGGCGCAACGGCGCATAGCCGTTGAGCGTCGAGACGAGCACGCATCCAGGCGGAATCGGATCCGGCAACTGATCGATCAGTGCCGCCAGGTCGGGAAACTTCACGCCGATGACCAGGGCCTGCACGCCGTGCAGATCGAGTGTCGTCACGATCGCCGGCCGCGGGGCACGCAGCGGCGGCTGCGCGTCCGGAAAGTCCGTTCGCAGCTGCGCGATCGTGTCGAACCGCGTCACGTCCTTGGGTCGCGCGTACAGACGCACGTCGCGCCCGGCGGCTGCCAGATACGTCGCCAGGATCGTGCCGACCGCGCCGGCGCCGACGATCAGGATCATGTCCCGTTCTCCTCCTCGCCTAAGATGCCCCCATGATCGCCTGTCCCCGCTGCGCTGCCGACAATCCGGACGCATCGCGTTTCTGCAACCAGTGTGGAACGCGCGTCGGCGATGCGCCGGCGCCGGCCGCGGCGAGAGCCGGCTACACCCCGCGCCACCTGATCGACCGTGTGCTCAGGGACCGCTCGGCGATGATCGGCGAGCGCAAGCGCGTCACCGTGCTGTTCGCCGACATCAAGGGCTCCACGCGGCTCGCCGAGCAGGCCGGTGTCGAGGCCTGGCACGCGATTCTCGACCGCTTCTTCGGCCTGCTCGCGCGGGCCGTGCACGGTTACGAGGGCACGATCAACCAGTACACCGGCGACGGCGTGATGGCGCTGTTCGGCGCGCCGGTGGCGCACGAGGACCACGCGCAGCGCGCCTGCCACGCGGCGCTGGAGATGCAGGCCGCGGTGCGCGGATTCGCCGACGAGCTGCGCCTCGAGCGCGGCCTGAACCTGACCCTGCGCGTGGGTCTCAACACCGGCGAAGTGGTGGTCGGCCGCATCGGCGACGACCTGCGCATGGACTACACCGCTCAGGGCGCCACCGTGAATCTGGCGGCACGCATGGAGCAGATCTGCGAGCCCGGACAGGTGTACTTGTCGCGTGCGACGGCCATCCAGGTCGAAGGCGCGTTCGCGCTGCGCAGTCTGGGCGCCACGCGCGTCGGCGGGTTCGAGCAGGCGGTGGAGGTGTTCGCGCTCGAAGGGCGCGGCGAACACGCCTCCCGGCTCGCGCGGCGCCTGGCCTACGGCGTTGCCCCGTTCTTCGGCAGAGAGGTCGAACTCGCGCGGCTGCAGGCCTGCATGGCCGAGGCTGCGATCGGCCGCGGCCGCGTGGTCGCGCTGACCGGTGCCGCGGGCGTCGGAAAATCCAGGCTCTGCCACGAATTCCTGGCGTCCGCCGAAAAGCGCGGCGTACGCGTGCATCGTGCCGCCGCGTCGCCGTATGCGCGGCATCAGCCGATGGCCGCGCCGCGTGCACTGTACCTGTCGCGCATCGGTTGTGAGATCGGCTCGGACCCCGACGACGTCCGCCGCTGCATCGAGTCCGACCTGCCCGAATCGGTGCGCTCCCGACCGGGCGCGCTGGCGTTCGCGATGGAATTCGCCGGCGTCGGCCGGCCCGGAGAACTCAACGAGTCGCTGGCCGCCAGCCTGCGCGACTCGATGATGAGCCTGCTCGCGCACTACCTGCCGAAGGCGACGGAACCGCAGATCCTGCTGTTCGAGGACATTCAGCATCTGGATGTGCTGACGCTGGATTTCGTGCGCCAGCTCGCCGCCGCGGTGACCGGTACGCCGACCTTGCTGCTGCTCAGCTGGCGCGCCGACGCCGCGCCCGAAGCCGCGCCGCAGGCGGACGAGGCGCTGAATCTCGGACCGCTCGACCAGACGGCGCTCAAGCGTCTGGCCGCGGCCTCGCTGGGTGCGGATGCCTCGGTGGGCGGGCTGATCGCCCGCATCGCCGAGCGCAGCGGCGGCAATCCTTTCTTCGTGGAGGAGGCCGTCACGGCGCTTGCGGAGACTGGGCAACTTGCGGGATCGCCCGGTGCTTACCGGCTGGCGAAGGCCGTCGACGAGCTGCCGATTCCGGATTCGGTGCACGCCTTGATCGCCGCGCGCATCGACCGGCTTCCGGAGGCGCACAAGGGATGGTTGCAGGCCGCTTCGGTGGTCGGTGCCGATTTCGACGCCCCGCTGCTCGCGGCCGTCAACGAGGGCGTGGACGATGCGGCGGCAGCGCTCGACGCGCTGGAGCGCGCCGGTTTCCTGCAGTCGTCGGGCGGAGCCACGCGCCGCTTCGCGCAACCCCTGCTGCGCGAAGTGGCCTACGGGATGCAGCTGGAGAGTCATCGCGCGCGCATGCATGCGCGCCTGGCCGAAGCGCTCGAAACCCGTTGCGGCGACAACCCGGTGCAGGGTGCGGCCCGCAGCATCGCCGAGCACTGGGCACTGGCGGGCGACTGGGCGCGCGCCGGGCAGTGGAACCTGCACGCGGCGCGCTGGTTCGCGGCGCGCGATACGCGTCTCACCGCCGAGCAGTACCGCCAGGCCGTGGATCATCTCGATCGCGCGCCGTTCTCGCCGCAGGTGCGGCGGCAGCGCATTGCCGCGCGCGCCGGCCTGATCCGCCAGGCGCAGTTCACCTTGCTCGACGAAGAGTCGGTCAATCGCGCGTATGGCGAGGCGCGTGCGCTCGCCGACGAGTGCGGCGACCCGCTGTGCGCGGCCGAGCTGTCGATCTCCTACGGCACCGACCAGCTGCAGCGGGGGCGCGCCGAACTGGCCGCACGGCTGGTGGAGGAGGGCGTGCGCCTGTGCCCGGAGGCTCAGCGTGCCGCGGTCGCCGCGCGCTTCCGGCTGCCGATCCTGCTGTCGTTCGGATCCATTGGGCGCCTGCGCGAGGGCATCGACCTGGCCAACTGGGCCAGCGGCGACGGCTGGCTGACCGGGCCGGTCGAACTCGAGAACACGCTGTCGCGCGGCTTCGTCTCGATCCAGTACGCCTGGGCGGGCGAGTTGTGGCGCGGACGCGAAGATCTGGACGCCTCGATCCGCCTGGCCACGCGCGACGGGCGTCTCGTCAGCTGGATGCACGGCCTGCGCGTCGAGATGGTCTGGTTCTCGGGCCATCTCGAGGGCGTGCTGGACGAAGCGGATCGCGCGGTGGAGCAGGCTGATGCAGTCGGCACCGAGTATTTCCGCGCGCTGGCCCTGCGCGGCCGCGGGCAGGCGCTGACCTTGCTCGGCCGCCACGAGGAGGCGATCCGTACCCTGCGCGAATCGCTGCCGATGACGAGCCGCGGTGCGGGGGCGTTCCAGTTCCAGGCCCATCACCGCGCGGTGCTCGCCGAAGCCCTGCTCGGTGCCGGCCGCCTCGACGAGGCGGCGCAGGAAGCACAGGCCGCGGTGGCGAGCGCGCAGGCCACCGGTGCCCGGCTGTGGGAGCTGCGCGCCTGGATCGCGCGGCTCGCCCTGCCGGCCGAGGCGCTCGACGATGCGACTGCGCAGCAGGGGTTCGCACGCGCCTACGAGCTGATGCGGACGATGGACGCGCGAGGTGTCGAGCCCCGGCTGGACGAATGCGCGGCGCTGCGGATCCGCGATCGCACCGGTCGTACGCGTGCGCTCGAAGCGGCGGCGCAGGGTTACGAGCGGATCGGCGCGACGGCACACGCGCTGAGACTTCGCACGCGACTCCTGGCGCCCCCGTAACGCGGACGTTGAATTTCGCGAAGCGAAGGAGCCGGGGCTCCTCCCGCGATATGGAACGCCGCCCCGGACTTCGTCCGGTACGCGGCTCAGCGCTGCATCTGTTCCAGGATCTGGGCCACGCGCTCGCCGAGGAACTTGTTGGCCGACTTCTCCAGCGCGCGCGACACTTCGGCCTCAACCGCCATCATGGCGAGCGGGCGCAGACGCCAGATCGTCTCGGCCAGCTTGGGCACGTCCTCCGGCGGCGGCAGCTGCCCTTCGCCGTAGTGGTCGAGGAGCCGCGCGATCAGTTGGACCATCTGGTCGGCGACGCGCTGCACGTTGGCGCGCAGGCCTTCGATGACCTTGAGCAGATCGTCCAGCGGCATGCCGGCCTTGGCCAGTTCGGCGCCGGCGATCAGCATCTTCGGGCTCGGCGCGCGATAGCGCAGGCCGTCCGGTTCCAGCAGGCCAAGCTCGATGACCTTGGACAAGGTGCGAGGGTTGAACACGATGCCGAACATCTTCAGCAGCTCGGGCAGCGTGAAGTGACGGGGTTGCTCGGCCGACCAGGGGCTGGCGATGGCGCGTTCCAGCCCGACGATCTGGTGCAGGTCGTGGCCACGCTCCAGCGCGTCCAGCAGTTCGCCGATGTTGCCCAGGGTGTAGCCGCGCGACAGCAGGCTGTTGATCAGGCGAAGGCGCGCCAGGTGATCGCGCGAATACCAGCCGGTGCGCCCGCGTTTCAGCGGCGGGGGCAGCAGCTCCCGGTCCTGGTAGGCCCGCACGTTGCGCACCGTGGTGGCCGCCTCGCGCGCGAGTTCGTCGATCGTGAACTCGAGCTCTTCGCCGGCGTGGGCCGCAGTTTTCTTCGAGGACGTCGCGCGACGCGCGGCGCCCGTCGTGGGTTTCGGGGTCATGCCGGGAATGTAAGCGCTGGCCGGCCGCTTACCAAGGCCAGATTCCGTTCCGAAATGGTGCGTCGCGCCCCGGCGCCCGTCGAATCCCACCACCCGGACGGTTCGCCGCCATGCGGGGTCAGGCGGAAGCCGGCGCGGGTCGGCGTTCCCGGGCATTTGGTACAGCGGGAGGGGCCAGGCCGTCCCCGTTCCATTCGCTGCGCCCCCGCGGCCGGACGGGGTCGGGCGACGACTGTCCGCCGCGCAATCGGACGCGCAGCCGGTAAGCTGCGCTCTGGGGAAATGACGGCATCGAGGGACCGACCGCATGCGGGCACTGATCACGCTTTGTCTGTTGCTGCTCGGAGTGTTACCGGCACATGCCGCCGACACCGTGGAATCGATCACGGCCTGCATGAAGGCGAACATTCCCGAAGCCCTTCAGGTTCGCGAGTTCGAGCTGGCCACTACCGACAAGACCGGCGGCACGCGAACCCTGGTGGGCAAGCTCCACGCGCGACTCGAGAAGGGCAAGATCAACGCGATGTTGCGCATCGTCGCGCCCTCCGACATGCGAGACGCGGACTACCTGGTGCGGGAGTCCAGTGAGCCGGGCAAGGAAGAGGAGATGTACGTCTACATTCCGGCGCTGCAGA
>CAZXXM010000144.1:0-7911 GCA_964644715.1 uncultured Salinisphaerales bacterium | reverse complement strand
GATCAGATCCAGTACTTCACGGCGGCGGCGCCGGATTCCTTGAGGCGGTCGAGCCAGGGGCGCTTCTGCCACTGCTCCAGCGTGACCTGCGTGGAGTGCGACAGGTCCTGCTCGAACAGGGCCTCCATTTCCTCGCCAAAGGCGCGGCCCATGACGATCGCGTTGGCCTCGTCGTTGTGGATGAAGCTGCGGAAGTCGAGATTGCTCGAACCCACGGTCGACCAAACGCCGTCGATCACCGCTGTCTTGGCATGGATCATCACGGGTTCGTATTCGTAGAGCTTCACGCCGGCCTTGAGCAGGCGCTTGTAGTAGTGGCGCGCCGCCAGCGGCAGCAGGCCGACGTCGGACTGCCCGGGCACGATCAGGCGCACGTCGACGTTGCGCTTGGCCGCGTCGCCGAGCAGATCGACGAAGTCGTCGTCGGGCGCGAAGTAGGCCTGCGTCAGCCACACCCGCTTCTGCGATTCCTGGATGGCAGAGAAATACGACAGATAGATCGGGTTGGAACGCTTGCGCTTGTTCAGCAGCTTGTTGATCAGCTCCTGCGGCACGCCCAGGGCCAGTCCGAGAAAATCGGAGCCCTCGTTGCTGACCACCCGCATCAGGCTGTCGCCGCGCGGCGGGTTCGCCGGCCAGTACTCCGGCGCCACCTGGATGCGGCCCTTGCTGCTCTCCCAGCTGCGCAGGAATTCGCGCTGGAATTCGGCGACGGCCGGGCCCTCGACCTGGATGTGGGTGTCGCGCCAGCCGAGCTGGGGCGACGGACGACCCTTGCCGCGGCTGCCCGAGCTGCCGCCACCGGAGGAACTGCGCGAGCCGGAGCTGTCGCCGACGGCGCTGCCCGGCGAAGACTCGGAGTACTCGTCCATGATGTTGACGCCGCCGGTGAAGGCGACGCGCCCGTCGACGACCAGCAGCTTGCGATGGCTGCGGCGGTTGAGCCGCCAGACGCGCGGTTCCTTGAGCGGATTGACGCTGTTGATCTCCTCGATCTCGACGCCTTCCTTGCGTAGCTCGTCGCGGTACTTCGCACCGGCACCGAGCGCGCCGACGCCGTCGAACATCAGCCGGACCTTGACGCCGGCGCGCGCGCGTTCGGCCAGCGCCTCGGCGTAGGCCTGGCCGATCTTCTCGTCGGTCAGGATGTACACCTCCAGGTGCACGTGATGCTTCGCGCCGCGGATGGCGTCGAGCTGTGCCGTGTGCGTCGCCGGACCGTCGACCAGCAGGTGCACCGAGTTGCCGGCGAGCATCGGCCGGCGCGTCACGACCGTCTCGAGGCCGCCGACGCGTCGCGCGAAGTCGAGCGCGGCGGGATCGTCACCCACCGCCTGGCGCAGCGCGGACTCCGCGGAGGGCGGTTCGCAACCGGGCGCGACGGTGCGGATCCACTCGACGCCCTCGGTGGGTATCGAGCCGGCATCGGGCAGCGAGACGCAGCCGGCGAACCCGGCCGCCGCCAGCGCGAACCCGGCGGCGCTGAGCGCGCGGCTAGCTCGTGAGCTCGACAAAGATGTCCTCGAGATCGGGCTCGCGCGTGTGCACGTCCTCGATCGCGACACCCGCACGGCGCAGCTTCTCGAAGATGCCGCCGATCGGATGCTTCGCGGTTTCCAGCCGCAGCTCGACGGTGCCGTTGGCTTCGCTGGCCACCAGGTCGCGCATGTCCTCGGGCAGGGCGCTGCCTTCGGCCAGCTTGATGCGCAGGAAGCGGAAGGGGTGCCGGGACAGCAGTTGGGCGGTGGACTCCAGCGCGCGGACCTCGCCGTGGTCGATGATCGCGATGCGCTCGCACATCTCCTGGGCCTCTTCGAGGTAGTGCGTGGTCAGCACCACCGTCGTGCCCTTGGCGTGCAAATCGCGCATGAACGCCCACAAGGTGCGGCGCAGCTCCACGTCGACGCCGGCGGTGGGCTCGTCGAGGATCACCAGCGGCGGCTTGTGCACCAGCGCCTGCGCGATCAGCACGCGCCGCTTCATGCCGCCGGAGAGCGCGCGCATCGAGGTGTTGCGCTTGTCGTCGAGCTCGAGGCGCTCGAGCATCTCGTCGATCCACGGCCAGTTCTCGCGTCCGCAGCCGTAGTAGCCGGCCTGGATGCGCAGCATGTCCACGACCTTGAAGAAGGGATCGAACACGAGTTCCTGCGGGACCACGCCGAGCATCCGCCGGGCGGTCCGGAAGTCGCCCACCGTGTCGTGGCCCATCACCCGTACGACGCCGCGGTCGTAGCGGACCAGGCCGGCGATGGTGTTGATCAGGGTGGACTTGCCGGCGCCATTGGGTCCGAGCAGGCCGAAGAATTCGCCGCGCCGGATCGAGAAACTGACGCCCTTGAGCGCATCGACTTTGCCGTAGGACTTGGCGACGCCGTCGATCAGCAGCGCTTCCTGGGAGGAGGAGGTCATGGGCGGCGGATTATACGGACCCGCGATGCGGCCATCCGCCGACGTCATTCGTAGCCCGGACGCAGTCCGGGGGCTCTCTTCGCAATACGGGCGCGGCCCCGGACTTCGTCCGGGCTACTTCAGGGTTACGTCACGGCGCAGGGATCGACCCCTGCCGCATCCCGCTCGCAGATCGCCTCGAACACCGGTACCGCCTCGGTCACGCCCTTGAAGACGGCGCGCCCCCGTGGGCGGCAGGCGAAGAAGCGGTGGACCAGGGTCCAGGTGCTTTCGTGCATCAGCACGTGGCCGGGCTCGCAGGCCGACTGGATGCGTTCCGCGAGATTGGTGTGCAGGCCGATGCAGGAGTACAGCTTGCGGCCCGGCGGGCCGAAGTCGCCGACGCTGGCCTCGCCGGTGTTGATGCCGATGCGCAGCCGGAACGGCCGCGACCAGCCGTGCTCCTGCCACAGCGAGCCCAGCTGCTGCGCGCGCTGCTGCATTTCCAGCGACATGCGGACCGCGCGCAGCGCGTGGTCGCGATCGTTGGTGACGTTGGGGGCGCCGAAGAACACCAGCAGCCCGTCGCCGATGATCTGGTTGACGGTTGCGCCGTGGCGATCGGCGATGGCCATCATCTCTTCGAGATAGCGGTTGAGCACGCTGTCCAGCACCTCTCCGGACAAGGCCTCCGACGCCGCGGTGTAGCCCTCGATGTCGATGAACACGATGCTCAGCCGCCGCCGCCGGGGCTTGGAGGCTTCCTCGTAGGCGCCCGCCAGGATCTGATCGGCCAGCTGGGCCGGCACGTAGCGACGGATCAGCCGGTTGGCTTCCGTGATCGCGGCACCCGCCTCGCGCAGGCGCTGGTCCTGCAGCCGGCGGCTGGCCAGGAACAGCACGCACAGCGACTGGCACACGGACAGCAGCAGCAGGATGTGGAACAGCACCGTGCCGAACCAGACGCCGCTGCTCTGCGAGTCGAGCGCACGATCGCGCAGCAGCGGCGCGTGCGGCAGCACGCCGTAGGCTTCCAGCACGCCCACCACGACGATCAGCGAACTCATCACGGCCATGCCGCAGAAGCCGAGGCGCTCGTCCAGGGTCAGCGTCCACAGGATCACCAGCGCCGGGAACACCGCGACCATCGGCGAGCTCATGATCCCGAAGAGCTGCAGCAGTCCGACCATGAAGATCGACTGCACGACGACGAACAGGTAGGCGGCGCGCCGGCCTTCGCGCCCCGCACGCGCCTCGATGACGGCCGGCACGGTGCTCAGGACCTGGAAGACGGTCCAGACGGCGATGTAGGTGCTGATCATCCCGACCCGCATCACCGAGTGCTCGGCGAAGGCATGCGCGACCGCGTTGACCACCCCGGCCAGCGGCGTGACGACCACGCCCACCATGCCCAGCAGCGCGATCTTCCGGCTGACCGGCCAGGCAACATATGAGCTGAAGCGGTCGATTAGCTGCATGGCCGGACTGTACGCCAGTGCGGCCTGCAACCAAGATAGGTTCGCCGGCCCGGAACCGGTCTCCGTGGCGGCAAGCGGGACCTGCGTCACACCGGCGGGCATGGAGGGAGCCTTGGGAAGCGAGCGACACGCGGTGCCGAAAATCCCTTGTCCGCCGTGGGCGACCGGGGCAGGGGGCGGCTGATGGCACGCTCCGGCCCCATCACGGCACAGCAATGGGCGCAGGTACAGCGTCTGCTCGACGAGCTCGAACTGCTGCCCCGGGCGGAGCGGCGCGAGGCACTGGCCACGCGTGAAATACCTGATCTGCGGGTACGGATCGAGGTCGAGGATCTGCTGGAAGCCGAATCGGGCAGCGACGGCTTCCTCGAGGGCTCGCCGTGGCGCGACCCACCGCGGCCGGATCCGCCGGCGCTGCCGCCGGGAACGGTGCTGGGGTCTTTCCGCGTCGAAGACCTGATCGGGCGCGGCGGCATGGCCGAGGTCTACCGGGCCCAGCGTGTCGGCGACTTCGAGCAGCGCGTCGCGATCAAGCTGATTTCGGGCAGCGCCAGCACGCAGCTCGACGCCTTCCAGCGCGAACGCCGCATTCTCGCCACGCTCGAGCACACCGGCATCGCGCGCATCGTCGACGGCGGCATCACCGAGGCGGGCCGCTCGTACATGGTGATGGAGTACGTCGAGGGCACCGACCTGGTTCGCCACGCGCAGGAACGCCGGCTGGGCCTGGCGGCACGGCTCGACCTGTTCCGCCAGGTCTGCGAAGCGGTGTCCTTCGCGCACCGCCACCTGGTGATCCATCGCGACCTCAAGCCCGGGAACATCCGCGTGACGCCCGACGGCCAGGTCAAGCTGCTCGATTTCGGCGTCGCCAAGCTGCTGCAGCGCGAGGGCCGCACCGAGGATTTCGAGACCGCGACGATCCTGACGCCCGAGTTCGCCGCGCCCGAGCAGCTCTACGGGCTGCCGGTGACGACCGCGACCGACGTCTACGCGCTCGGCGCCGTGCTGTTCCATCTGTTGTGCGGTGTGCCGCCGTTCCAGACCGAGGGACGCGCGATGCACCTGGTGATCGACCAGATGCTGCGCAGCGAGATGCCGCAGCCGAGCAGCGTCGTCGCCCAGCAGGCGGATCCGCCGGTCCCGCCGCGGTTGCTGCGCGGCGACCTGGACGCGATCGTGGCGCGCGCCACGCGCAAGAAGCCGGCGGACCGCTACCCGACGGTCGACGAACTCTGGGCCGACGTCGCCCGCCATCTGGCCCACTTGCCGGTGGTGGCACGCCGCGGGAACACGCTCTACGAGATCAGCCGCACGTTCCGGCGTCACCGCGTGGCGGTGCTGGCCGGCGTGGCGATCGCGCTGACCGTCGTCGGCGGACTCGTCAGCACGATGTGGCAGGCGCGCGTGGCGATGCGCGCGGAACGCGAGGCCGTGGCGCAGGGCGATCGCACGCGGCGCATCAAGAACTTCTTCGTCGCGACGTTCGCGGGTGCCAGTGCGCTGCACCGGAAGGACGGCACGCCGGCGACGCTCGACGATGCGCTGGACGACGCCTTGCGCCGCATCGAGACCGAGCAGGCCGACGATCCCCGGCTGCAGGCCGACCTGTACACCGACTTCGGGGAGATCCGCGTGGGGCAGGGCGATCTCCACGGCGCCAAGGTCCTGTTCGAACGTGCGCTGGCCATCCACGAGAAGGTCCTGGAATACGACGACCCGGCGCTGGCGAATTCGCTGCAGAACCGGGGCGTGATCGAGACCTACCTGGGCGACGACCAGGCGGCGCTGCCGTACCTGCGCCGCGCCGTCGCGATCCGCGAGCGGCATCGCGAGGCGGTCGAGGACCTGATGAGCGCGCGCCTGGCGCTGGTGACCGCCGAGATGAACGACGGCGAGTTCCAGTCCGCGATCGATCGCCTGCGGCCGGTGATCGAATTCAGTCGTGCCGATCCGGTCGCACGCGCGCCGATGCTCGGCGATGCGCTGGTGCGCGCGGCGTATTCCGCGATGCAGGTCGAGCGCAGCGACGATGCCCGGGCCTGGGCGGGCGAGGCGCTGGCGCTGTTCGAGACGCACTTCGGGCGCAACTCGATTTTCACCGTGGCGCCGTTGCGCCTGCTCGCCCGTCTGGCCGCCGCCCGGCAGGACCCGGCGGCAGAACTCGGCCTGCGCACGCGCGCGCTGGAGGTCGCCCGGAGCAACTACCCGGACGGGCATCCCGACGTGCTGGCGGCGCTGGTCGAGCTCGGCCTGCTCGAATTGCGGACCGGCGATCTGGCTTCGGGGGAGGCTCGGCTGCTGGAGGCCATCCGCGTGGCGGACCGGCTGACGATCGACGACGGCCATCTCGTGCGTGCGCACATCGAGCTGGTGCGCAGCTGGCTGCGGCAGGACCGTCTCGCGGCCGCGCGCGAGATGGCCGCCGCCGGCGAGGTCCGCTGCCGCGGCCAGGCGCTGCGCGACGAGCAGGCGCTGTGCTTCGCGCTGCGCGGACTGGCGACGCGCGTGTCGCTGGCCGCCGGCGATCGACCGGCGGACGAGCTGCTGGTCGAGGCGCAGGCTGCGCTCAATCGCGTGCTGGACATCCGCACCCTGGGCAGCGCCGGCAGCGACACGGAGTTCGACGTGGCCGATGCCCGCATGGCCGTGGCCGAGATCCTGGCTTCGCTGGGACGGCACGCCGAGGCGGCGAAGACCTTCCGCGACGTGGTGGCCACCCGGCGCAAGAGTCCGCACGGAATCGGCGGCGACGTCGACGGCGCGCGCTGGCGGCTGGCCGCCGAACTGGCCCAGCTCGGGATCCCGGACGGGCTGGTCGAGGCGGAGAAGATCCTGCGCGGCGAGGAGACCGGTCCGGGCGCGGACCGGGCCCGGCGCGAGATGGCCTGGGCGGAGCTGGAGCGCGCGCGGGGGCGCATCGAGATCGCCGGCGTGCACGCGCAGGAGGCGGTCCGGGGGTTCGCCTCGGCCGGTGAATCCGAGGCGCGCGCCCTTGCAGTGGCGGGACGGCTGGCCGCGACGCTGCATTGATCGAGCGAGCCGCGACCCCGCTTTGGACATCCGGAGGCCGGCGGATTGATCCGATCGGACGAAATCCGGCTGTTTGTGTGATCTGCGTCATGTTTGCCCCTGATGTCGATGTCGGGGTGCGCCGACGATTCTCGTGTCTCACCTTGAAGGCCGGAACAGGCCGCGCAAACACAAGGAAACACGATGAACGGGGCGGGCAACGAGTACCGGGCGAGCGAGGACGCATTCGCGTCCGACCTGCTGCAGCGGGTCGGTCGGAAGGAGCGCTCCGCGATGGAGCAGCTCTACGGGCTGTTCCAGGACGCGGTCTACCGGCTGGCGCTGGTCCGGATCGGGGTGCCGGCCACTGCCGCCCAGCTGCTGCAGGAGCGGATGCTCGCGATCTGGTCCGGGGCCCGCGTCCCCTGTGACGGTACGCGTCCGCGCGTGGCCCTGCTGCGGCAGGTGGCGCGTGCCGCCGCGGGACACCTGCTGGCCACGCCGGACGAGCCGGACGCCGCGACGCTCGAGCTGCTGCCCGCCATCGATCGCAACGGCATCACCGAAAACCTGCATACCGCGCTGCGCCGGCTGCCCGAGCGCTATCGGACCGTGCTGCACCTGGCGTACTTCGAGCACCTGTCCGACGCCGAGATCGCGGACGTTCTGGATTCCTCGCCGGAGGCGGTTGCCTGGCACCGCCGTCAGGGACGCGATGCGCTGTCGGGTCTGGTCCGCGGCCCGGGCCAGCACGACGAACGCGCCCGCGACCTGTTCCTGGATGCCTGGATGCGCCGTGAACTGCGCATGCCGCCCGACGCCTCGCCCTGCGATTTCGGCCTCGACCGCCTGAAGGTCGCGATGCGCGCGGCCGAGCGCATCCGCTGGCACCGGCAGGTGCGTCGCCGCTGGGTGCGCAAGCCGCTGGCAAGGCTGCGCCGCTGGTTCGGGGTCAGCGCTGCGGCGCGTCGAGAATCGGTCGCGAGCTGAAAAGACCCGTAGCCCGGACGCAGTCCGGGGTTGCGCTCGACGT
>CAZXXM010000143.1:0-7912 GCA_964644715.1 uncultured Salinisphaerales bacterium | reverse complement strand
GGGTTGACTTGCCGGAACCGGACACGCCGGTGACGCAGGTCATCAGTCCGACTGGAATCTCGGCCGTGACGTTCTGCAGATTGTTGCCGCGCGCGCCGTGAATGGTGACGTGCTTGCCCGGCACCCGCGCCTTGCGCTCGGCCGGCACGGCGATGCGCTCCGCGCCCGACAGGTAGCGGCCGGTGATGGATTCCGGTGCGCGCATCAGGTCTTCGGGCTTGCCCTGCGCGATGACACGGCCGCCGTGCACTCCCGCGCCGGGGCCGATGTCGACGACGTGGTCGGCACGCCGGATGGCCTCTTCGTCGTGCTCGACGACGATCACCGAATTTCCGAGATCGCGCAGCCGGAACAGTGTCGCCAGCAGGCGCTCGTTGTCGCGCTGATGCAGGCCGATCGACGGTTCGTCGAGCACGTACATCACGCCGACCAGGCCGGCGCCGATCTGCGAGGCCAGGCGGATGCGCTGCGCCTCGCCGCCCGACAGCGTTTCGGCGCTGCGGGCCAAGGTCAGGTAATCGAGCCCGACGTTGTTCAGAAAGCCCAGCCGCGCGGAAATCTCCTTGAGGATCTTCTCGGCGATCTCGCCCTTGTGGCCCGGCAGCTTCATCGCGGCGAACAGCGCATCGGCGTCCTTGACCGACAGCGAGGTCAGCGACGGCAGACTGCGATCGGCGACGAACACGTTGCGCGCCGCGCGGTTCAGGCGCTGTCCGCTGCATTCGGGACAAGCCTGGTCGGACAGGTAGCGCGAGAGCTCCTCGCGCACGGCCAGCGAATCGGTCTCGCGGTAGCGGCGCTCGAGGTTCGGCAGGATGCCTTCGAAGCGATGCACGCGCGTCACCGCCTTGCCGCGCTCGTCCGGGTATTCGAACGTGAGCTTCTCGTCGCCGCTGCCTTGCAGGATCAGCGCCTGGATCTTCGCGCCGAGCTTGTTCCAGGGCTTCTCGGGATCGAACCTGTAGTGCTTGGCCAGCGACTTGATGAAGTGCCAGTAGTACGGGTTCTTCTTGTCCCAGGACCGGATCGCGCCGGACGCCAGCGACAGCTCGGGATGCGCCACGACGCGGTCGGGATCGAACACCTGCATCGTGCCCAGCCCGTCGCAGGTCTGGCAGGCGCCGTGCGGCGCGTTGAACGAGAACAGGCGCGGTTCGAGTTCTTCCAGCGAGTAGCCGCAATGCGGACAGCTCATGCGGTTGGAGAACAGCAACTCTCCCTCACCCTCGCGCGCGGGTCCGTCTTCCCGTGGGAGAGGAATCGCTTTTCTCCCCTCTCCCGCAGGGAGAGGAGCCGCGGGTGAGGGAGCGTGACGCGTGACGACGGCCAAGCCTCCGCTCAGCTTCAGCGCCGTCTCGAAGGACTCGGCCAGGCGCTGCTGGATGTCGGCGCGCACCTTGAAGCGGTCCACGACGACGTCGATGTCGTGCTTGAGCTTGCGGTTCAGCACGGGCACTTCTTCCAGCTCGTAGACGCGGCCGTCGACGCGGGCGCGCACGAAACCCTGGGCGCGCATCTGCTCGAACCATTCGGCGTGCTCGCCCTTGCGGCCCCGCACGACCGGCGCCAGCAGCATCCAGGCGGAGTTCTCCGGCTGGGCGAGCACCTGGTCCACCATCTGCCCGACGGACTGCGCTTCGAGTGTCACGCCGTGATCCGGGCAGCGCGCGGTTCCGACGCGTGCGAACAGCAGACGCAGGTAGTCGTAGATTTCGGTGACGGTGCCCACCGTCGAGCGCGGGTTGTGCGACGTCGACTTCTGTTCGATCGAGATCGCCGGCGAAAGACCTTCGATGGCGTCGACGTCCGGCTTCTCCATCTGCCCGAGGAATTGGCGCGCGTAGGCGGACAGCGATTCGACGTACCGGCGCTGGCCTTCGGCGTACAGCGTGTCGAACGCCAGCGAGGACTTCCCCGATCCGGACAGGCCCGTCACGACGACGAGCTTGTCGCGCGGCAGGTCCAGCGAAACGTTCTTGAGATTGTGCGTGCGCGCGCCGCGGATGCGGATGGAATCCATGGGAAGCCGGTGTTCGGAAGGCGGAATTCGGAAAAGGCTTCCGGGTGCCGCGGGGGAAGCCGCTACTATATGGGGCCGGTTCGCCGCGCTTCCAACCGCCTCGCCCTTGCGCACGCACCACGACGCCCGCAGGGCTGCGGTCGACACGGCCCCAACCTTGCTTCCTGCATTCCCGACTTCGACTCTCGCATTGGCATGAACGCTCTCGAATGGCGTGCCGTCATCGGCCTGGGGCTGGTCTACGCCCTGCGCATGGTCGGCATGTTCATGGTCCTGCCGGTCTTCGCGCTGTACGCACGCGAACTGCCGGGAGGCGCGACGCCCATCGCGATCGGCCTGGCCATCGGCGCCTACGGGCTGGCGCAGGCGCTGCTGCAGGTTCCGCTCGGACTGATCTCCGACCGCATCGGCCGCAAGCCGGTGATCTTCATCGGCATGGGCGTGTTCGCGTTCGGCAGCCTCGTGGCCGGTATGGCGCAGAGCATCGAGATGCTGACGATCGGGCGCCTGCTGCAGGGTGCGGGCGCGGTCTCGTCGGCCGTGGCCGCGCTGCTGGCGGACGTCACGCGCGACCAGGTCCGTACGACGGCGATGGCCATCCTCGGCGCCGGCATGGGCCTGGCCTTCATCCTGGCCATCGTCACCGGGCCGATCGTGGCGAGCTGGATCGGCGTGCACGGCATCTTCTACCTGACCGCCGGCCTGGCACTGCTGACCTTGCCGGTCGTCGCGTTCGGCGTGCCCACTCCGGCGCTGCCGTCCGGAACCGTCGGCGGATTCCGCGAGGTGCTGTCCAGCCCCGTGTTGCTGCGTCTGAACGCCGGCATCTTCCTGCTGCACGCGCTGATGACCGGCCTGTTCGTGACGGCCCCGATCGCCATCCACGACACGCTGGGCCTTCCCAGCGAGCAGCACTGGAAGGTGTATCTGCCGATCCTGCTGATCTCGATCGTCCCGGTGTTCCCGCTGATTCGCGTGGCCGAGAAGGGCGGCCACGGCGGGCTGATCTTCCGTGGCGCCATTGCGCTGCTCGGCGTGGCGATGGGCATCGCGGCATTCGGTTACGCGCACATGACGGTGCTGCTGCTGGCGCTGCTGCTGTTCTTCGTTGCGTTCAATTACCTGGAAGGCGCCCTGCCGTCGATGATCTCGCGTCGCGCCCCGGCATCACGCCGCGGGGCCGCGCTGGGCATGTACTCCACGTCGCAGTTCCTGGGTGCGTTCGCCGGCGGTGCAACCGGTGGATTCGCGCAGTCCCACTTCGGCTTGGGCGGTGCTTTCATCGCCTGTGCGCTGCTACCCGTCATCTGGCTGCTCATTCCCGCGGGTGCGACGTTCGACAAGATGGCCGCGCCCGCGCTCAAATCCCATTCCTGAAACATCGCACCCACGAGGAGACCGCAATGGCCCGCGGCGTAAATAAAGTCATCCTGATCGGCAACCTCGGAAAGGATCCCGAGACCAAATCCTTCGCCAACGGCGGCTCGGTCACCAACGCCACGCTCGCCACCTCCGAATCCTGGAAGGGCAAGGACGGCTCGCAGCAGGAACACACCGAGTGGCACAACCTGGTCTTCAACGACAAGCTCGGCGAGATCGTTCAGAAGTACCTGCGCAAGGGCAGCAAGGTCTACGTCGAAGGCTCGATCCGCACGCGCAAGTACCAGGACAAGGAAGGCAAGGAAGCGCGCTTCATGGAAATCCGCGTCAGCGAGATGCAGATGCTCGATGGCCGACAGGGCGGCGGCGACAGCTTCGAGGGCGGCGGCAGCAGCAGCTACGGCGGCTCCCCGCGTTCCAGCAGCAGCAACACGCAGGCGCGCCAGCCGGCGCCCGCGCCGGCCGCGGATTCGAATTTCGGCGGCCCTGACGACGACATTCCGTTCTAGGACCACGCAGCAACGAGGACAAGGCATTTGGATATCGCAGCAACCGTTCAGGAAATCGCCCAGCAGCTGATCGCGCGCCGCGAGCGCATCGCGTTCGCCGAATCGTGCACCGGCGGCTTGATGTCCAAGCTCGCAACCGATCTGGCGGGCTCCTCGGTCTGGTTCGACCGGGGACTCGTGACCTACAGCAACGACGCCAAGCACGACCTGCTCGGCGTTCCCAAGGCCGTGTTCGAGACCGACGGCGCCGTCAGCGAGGTCTGTGTACGCGCCATGGCGCGCGGCCTGCTGCACAAGACGCCCGCGACCTACGGCGTGGCGGTGACTGGCATCGCCGGCCCCGGCGGCGGCAACCCCGGACGGCCGGTCGGCACCGTGTGGATCGCGTGGGTCGCACGCGGCAAGGAAGTGCGCTCCGAATGCCACCTGTTCGACGGCGACCGCGAAGCCATTCGCCGGCAGACGGCGGAAGTCGCCTTCGCGGGACTGCTCCAGTTGATCGCCGAATAGCACTCTGCGCAGGACGCTCGCAATCCGCTTCGAGCACGCGCCAGTAGCCGGACTGGCCGGCGTTTCGGCGCCGGTTTCGGCCGGATCCAGCGGGATCGCGGCTCGCGGCAGCGGTCACCGGTTTCCATGACCGAAGTCGATCGCCTGTTCTTCGCGCTGTGGCCCGACGAGGGTATGCGCGCGCAGCTCGGTGCGGCCGCCACCCACCTGCGGCAGAAGCTGCGTCCGGAAGGCCGGTGGATCGGCGCGCACCGTTATCACCTGACGCTGCATTTTCTCGGTGACTACCCGGCATTGCCCGAACTGCTCGTCCAGCGCGCGATGGAGGCGGCGGCGACGGTGCGATCGCCGCGCTTCGATCTGCCGATCGACCAGGCGGGCAGCTTCCGCAATCGATCGATTCCGTGGTGGCTGGGCCCGAGCCAGCCCAGCGCTCCGCTCAAGCAGTTGTGGCGCGCCCTGCGTGAGTCCCTGCAGGCGCACTCGGTTCCCTACGACACCAAGCTGCGGCTGTCGCCACACGTCACGGTGCTACGCGACGCAACGCAGGTGCTGGCACCGACGCCGGTTCCGCTCGTGAACTGGCCGGTGGACGGCTTTGCGCTGATCCACAGTCACCTCGGCCTCGAATCCCGCTATCGCGTCCTGGCTTCGTGGCCCTTGTCGGCAGCTGCCGAATCGTCCGAGCCCCCTGGCGCCCAGCTCGGCCTCTGGGACCCCTGAACCCCGTAGCCCGGACGAAGTCCGGGAGCCGTCGAAGAACCGGACAGCCCGTCACCTCGTCCCTCCCGTAAAGACCGACCACGGCGATCGATTGTGATACTGTATATAAATACAGCTATCGTTCTTTCGCGATTCCGATCGCCCTCCGGCGACCCGGCACCTGCGCAGACGCCCAGTTGCCGGTGCCGGCGAGGCCGTTAAGGTGAGGCGCGAAGGCACGGGACCTTCGTCGTCGCATCACGGTTCTGTGGGAAACTTCGTGGCTCCCGCATCGCCCTTTCGCCTCGTTGGCGCGTGACCCTTTTGACTCGAGAAAAAAGCATGGAAGACAACCGCCGCAAAGCCCTGGAAGCCGCACTCGGCCAGATCGAAAAGCAGTTCGGCAAGGGCGCGGTGATGCGCATGACCGGTGCCGACGCCGTGCGGGACGTGGAGGTCATTTCCACCGGCTCGCTGACGCTCGACATGGCCTTGGGCGTGGGGGGCCTGCCGCGCGGCCGCATCATCGAGATCTACGGCCCGGAATCGTCGGGCAAGACCACGCTGACCCTGCATGCCGTCGCCGAGTGCCAGAAGGCGGGCGGCGTCGCCGCGTTCATCGACGCCGAGCACGCGCTCGACGTCCAGTACGCCGCCAAGCTGGGCGTCAACATCGAAGAGCTGCTCGTTTCGCAGCCGGACACCGGTGAGCAGGCGCTGGAAATCGCCGACATGCTGGTCCGCTCGAACGCGGTCGACATCATCATCGTCGACTCGGTGGCCGCCCTGGTGCCGAAGGCCGAAATCGAGGGCGAGATGGGCGACAGCCACGTCGGTCTGCACGCCCGACTGATGAGCCAAGCGTTGCGCAAGCTGACGGGCAACATCTCGCGCAGCAAGACGATGGTCATCTTCATCAACCAGATCCGCATGAAGATCGGCGTGATGTACGGCTCGCCGGAGACCACCACCGGCGGCAACGCGCTGAAGTTCTACGCCTCGGTGCGTCTCGACATCCGCCGCATCGGCAGCATCAAGAAGGGCGACGAGGTCGTCGGCAACGAGACCCGCGTGAAGATCGTCAAGAACAAGATGGCGCCGCCGTTCAAGGAAGCCCTGTTCGAGATCCTCTACAACGAGGGCATCTCCAAGCTCGGCGAACTGATCGACATCGGTGTCGAGAACAAGCTCGTCGACAAGTCCGGCGCCTGGTATGCCTACAACGGCGACAAGATCGGCCAGGGCAAGGACAACGCCCGCGCGTTCCTGAAGGAGCGGCCGGAAATCGCGGCGCAGCTCGAAACGGCCATCCGCGAAAAGCTCCAGGCCAAGCGTGCCCCGGCCGAAAAGACCTGAGGATCCGCCCCGCGAGCTGACGCCGGCCGATGCGCGCGCCTCGGCGATGCGCATCCTGGCCCGGCGGGAGCACTCGGTGGCCCAGCTCAAGCGCAAGCTCGGGCAGCGCGGGCACAGTACCGAAACCAGCGGCGAGATCATCGAAAGCCTCGCCGACGCAGGCTTGCAATCGGATAGCCGCTTCGCCGAAACCCTGGCCCGATCCCGCGCGGGCCAGGGCTACGGTCCGCTTCGAATCCGCGCCGAGCTGAAGGAAGCCAGGATTCCGGACGCCGAGATCCGCGCCGCGTTCGAAGCCCTGGACTGCGATTTCACCCAGCGTGCCGTCGAGGTTCGCGAGCGCAAATTCGGCAAGCGGCCCGAACGCGGCGCCGAATCGCAGAAGCAGTACCGGTTCCTGGCCAGCCGCGGATTCGAGTCGGACCAGATCCGGGCAGCGCTGAAGGGGGAGCCGGACGAATAAGCTCGCAGCCCGGGCGAAGCACGGGACTTTCCACTGGGATCCGGCAACCGTCGGTCCGCCACAGGAGGTCCCGGATTTCACTGGGGCGAGGCTGTCGACGGCGGGAAACCCGGACTTCCTCCGGGCTACGGGAAGCCGGGCGTCGACCCCTCGTCCCCTCCCCCGAAATATTCGCCCGCATCGACAAGCCAAGTGCCTCATTCGCATGGCGGTCCCCGGGTCGTCTGGCTAAAATTGCGCCCCTTTTGCCCGTACCGGTCCCCTCCCCCGGCTTATGAACAGCAACGAGTTGCGCGCCAGGTACCTGGAATTCTTCCGGGTCAACGGCCACACCGTGGTGCCGTCCTCGCCGCTGGTGCCGGGTAACGATCCGACCTTGCTGTTCACCAATGCGGGCATGGTGCAGTTCAAGGACGTGTTCACCGGCCAGGACAAACGCCCCTACGTGCGCGCGACCTCCAGCCAGAAGTGCGTGCGCGCCGGCGGCAAGCACAACGATCTCGAGAACGTGGGCTACACCGCCCGCCATCACACGTTCTTCGAAATGCTGGGCAACTTCAGCTTCGGCGACTACTTCAAACCCGATGCGATCCGCTTCGGCTGGGAGTTCGTCACCGGCAAGCAGTGGCTGGGCATCGATCCCAAGCGCCTGCTGGTCACGGTCTATCACACCGACGACGAAGCCTTCGAGATCTGGAAGAAGGTCGGCGTCCCCGAGCAGCGGATCATCCGCATCGGCGACAACAAGGGCGCCAAGTACGCTTCCGACAACTTCTGGGCGATGGGCGACACCGGCCCCTGCGGTCCGTGCACCGAGATGTTCTACGACCACGATCCCGACGGCTCGAAAGGCATCTACGGCGGCCCGCCGGGATCGCCCGAGGAAGACGGCGACCGCTGGATCGAGATCTGGAACCACGTGTTCATGCAGTTCGAGCGCGCGGCCGACGGCACGATGACGAAGCTGCCGGC
>CAZXXM010000142.1:0-7916 GCA_964644715.1 uncultured Salinisphaerales bacterium | reverse complement strand
CCCGGTCCGATCAGGCCACCTGCAATCGCTTCTTCCTCGCCGTGGCGGCACGCCGCCGGCGTTCGTGCTCGACCATGCCCCAGCCGGTGTAAGACAGGTGCGTGGAGAGACGTTCGAGCCAGTTCGGTCCGTCCATCTGGCCGGGCAGCGCCTGCGCAATGCTGCGTCCCTTCACGATGTAGATCAGCGCCAGGCCATGGATGCCCAGCACGAGCCGGTGCAGCGATGCGTCGAACTTGCGCACGCCGAGTTCGCGTTGCAGCAACTCGCCGAGCAGTTCGAACTGGAGCAGCAGGCTTCGCGGCTGCAGATCGTCGACGATCCCGCTGGGCTGGAATTCCTCGCGCAGGTGCAGGTACACCTGGTTGGCGACGTGCGTGTCTTCGGCCAGCGGACGCATCAGCGCCATGAAGTACGCGAACAAGGCGTCGCGCCCGCCCAGGTTCTCGATCCCGACGCCGCGCATGCGCGCTTCGAAATCATCGAGCAGTCGCAGGTACAGCTCGCGATAGATCGTCCGCTTGTCGCCGAAGTGATAGTGGATGGACGCGTTGCCGACGTTCGCCGACTGGCAGATCTCGCGGGTCGAGGCGCCCTGGTAGCCGTGCGTCGCGAAGATGTCGATCGCGGCGCAGAGCAGACGCTCGCGGGTGAGGTCGGGTTCGAGCATGGATCGATCATAGGCATCCCGAAGCAGGCGATTCAAGCAACTGCTTTGAGCGGACGCTCCAGTCAGTGATCGCACCCCACTCCGACGGGTAGGTTTTCGAAGTCGAGCATCGAGCCTTCACGCCGCCAGGATTCGTTTCAGCGCCTCCGTAACCCGGACGAAGTCCGGGGGTTGCGACTGATCGGAGCGCAGCATTCCCGGACTTCGTCCGGGCTACGGGTCAATAGACCGAGGGCACGAACATCGAAGCCGGCACCGGACTGCGCAGGTAGTCCGGATGATGTTCACGCTCCGGCAGCGCGACCGAGGGATGCTCGACCTCGTCGTAGGCGATCTGCGAAAGCAGGTGCCGGATGCAATTCAGCCGCGCCTTCTTCTTGTCGACGGCTTCGACGATCCACCACGGCGCCTCGGGGATGTGGGTGCGATCGAGCATCACTTCCTTGGCCTTGGTGTACAGCTCCCAGCGGCGGCGCGACTCCAGGTCCATCGGGCTGAGCTTCCACTGCTTCAGCGGATCGTGGATGCGCGCCAGGAAGCGGCGATGCTGCTCGTCGTCGGTGATCGAGAACCAGTACTTCACCAGCACGATGCCGGAGCGCACGAGCATGCGTTCGAATTCGGGGACGGTGCGAAAGAACTCTTCGTACTCGTCGTCGTTGCAGAAGCCCATCACGCGCTCGACGCCGGCGCGGTTGTACCAGCTGCGATCGAACAGAACCAATTCCCCGCCCGCCGGCAGATGGCTGACGTAACGCTGGAAGTACCACTGCGTGCGTTCGCGATCGTTTGGCGCCGGCAGCGCGGCGACGCGGCAGACGCGCGGATTCAGACGCTGCGTGATGCGCTTGATCGCGCCGCCCTTGCCCGCGGAGTCGCGGCCCTCGAACACCACCACCACCTTGAGCTTCTGCTTGACGACCCAGTCCTGCAGCTTGACGAGTTCGGTCTGCAGCCTCAGCAGTTCGCGAAAATAGAAATGGCGATCGAGGCCGAAAGCCTCTTCCGACGTCGACCCGGTGACCAGGGCGTCGAGCCGCGCGTCGTCGAGTTCCATCTCCAGCTCTTCGTCCAGGTTGTCCTGGAATTCGTCATCGAGACGGGCCCGCTGGTCCGGAGTCAGGGGTTTGAGCGTCACGGCAGGGCTCCGATCGGACGGCCGTCAGATGCGGCGCGCAGGGACCGCGATCCTGGCGCGCCCCCGTGACAGCGGCGTTAAGCGGGCCTTCGACGCGAAGCGCCCGCATGGCCGGACACCCAGCGGGCGCGGTTCGCATGCAAGGCGATCGACTTGAACGCGGCGCTCGGAATTCGCTCGGAGTTTGCCCATGGACCCGATGCTGGTAGGCCGTCACTGTCCCGGTCAGGGCGCGGTACCGCCGCCATGCGGCTCCCATCGGGCGGAGTCCCAGGGAGCCGACGTGCCGGGCTGGGACGGGCCGCACGGCCCTTTCACGACAGGGGTGGAATGAAAAACTCGTCTTCATCGGGTCTGGAACCTGGCGACGTCGCGATCGCGTCCACCGGGCACGCGGCGCCGTCCGAGTTCGTCCTGCGGATTCGAAGGCTCAGCGCCGGCTTCAGCAGCCGGCTCAGCGGCACGGTCGAGCACCCGGCGTCCGGCACCGCCGACGGCTTCAGCTCGCTGGGCGAACTCGCGGCGTTCATCGATCGCGCGCTGACCAGACCCGCCGCCGCGGGCTCGCCGGCTCGCGCCGTCCGCTGTCGCGCGCGATAGCGCCCGCGGCGCCGTCACTGCAGCGGAGAATCCCCGTGCCGAGTTTGCCGAACCCTTTCAAGTCCACCTCGTACAAACCCGAACCGGTTCCGTTCGACAACAAGTGGAGCGGCGACGTCGGTTACGCCGCGGGCGAGTTCGAAGCCTTCAATCCCAATCCGAATTACGGCTGGCCGAATGCCGTGCGGGGAGCTGCTCCCAGCAAGGGAGCCTGGCCGATCATCGAACCCAGGCATGCGCCGCCCGTGCCCCAGCAGCTTCCGGATGTCATCACGCGCGTCCTGAAGTCCTGCTGGAAGGCCACCGAGCCGAAGAGCCAGCGCGGCAACGTGGTGATGGGCGCACGCGACATGAGTTCCCGTGGCCAGGCAGCCCTGCAGGCACAGCAATACGCCCCGCAGGTTCGTCCGGTGAGAGCCAACATCGAGACCGTGATGGGGAATCTGGACGCGATCGCGTCCGACTGGGACCGCTTCGGCGAGATCGAGCGCACCAATGCCGTCGCCTTCCGTGGCGACAGCCGCAAGCCCGCCGACGTGTTCAAGGCCGGCGGCTTCACCCCGCCGACATCCCGCACCGACGCCTGGTATCTGGAGAACGCGGTTTTCGAGGCCTTCGACGACTACCTGTTCCGACGCTACAAACGGCACATCACCAAACCGGAGTTCCTGTGGGCGGTCCGGGACGGCCGCGCGATGGCGTCGGACAGCCAGCTGCTCATCGAATACACCGCATGGCGGCGAATCGTCTCCAGCGAGTCGGCCCACCTGGGGCGGATGGTCGAGAACGAATGCCTGAAAGGCTACATCTCCTGTTCCAAGTCGATCGACAGCTCCCTCGCGTTCGCCACCAACACGTACAACCGGCCGGGCTGGCTGTACCTGGTGATCGTCCACGGCGGCTTCATCGTTCCGTTCAAGGCCAGCCCGAAATTCAAGGCGGTCTGGAACACCGGCGAGGCCGAGATCGCGCAATGGGGCGCCATTCCGGCCGAGCGCATCGTCGGCTTCACGCACGTGCAGCAGATCGCCAAGCCCGACGGACCGATCTTCATCCGCAAGAGCTTTCGCAAGAATGACCCGAAGGCCTTCGAAATCATGTTCAACGTGATGAGCGGCCGCACGCCGGGCAAATGATCCCCCGGCTTTCCGAAGCGTCTTCGACAATCGCATCCCACGGAGGCTCTCATGGCCGAGTACATCTACCTGCCGGTCCCGTCGAACGAAATGGAGCAGATGGCCCGGGACATGCAGAGGACACGATTGCGGGAAAAGGCGAATCTGCCGTTCCTGGTGCACAACGCCCATCTCTCGGGCTATCGCAAGGGGATTTCGCACTTCCTCAACGATGGATGCCTGCGAAAGGTGCAAGGCGGCGACACGGTCTATCTGTTGATCCACGGAACCGGGGCCGCCGACTCGGAAACGATCTCGGCCAAGCGGATCCTGCCCAACGGCGTCGAAGAGCGAAAACGGTACACGCCCAAGGAGATTGCGCACACGCTGGAAAAAGAAGGCCTGACCAAGAGCATGGTCGACCTGAAGCTGCTGGTGTGCGGCGCCGGGCTGGTCGGGTCCAAATCGTCGATGGGACAGCGCATCTTCGAGGCACTGAGGAAGCGCGGATACGGCCGCATTCGCGTGACCGCGTATCTGGGCAACGTCAAGGTCGGCAGCACCAGCGGCTACATGGTCAACCGGCAGACCTCTCCGGGGGCCTGGGAACTGATCTCGGCCGATCAAGGCCAGGTCGTCTACGGCTGAGCCTTCGCTCGCGGCAGCGGCAACCTCAAGGCGGGCCTGCGATCTCTTCGTTGAGCATCAACAGGCGCAGATCGAACTCGACCTGGTGGTAGTCCGGCATCATGTGCCGGCACAACTGGTAGAAGGCCTTGTCGTGCTCGCGTTCGCGCAGATGCGCCAGCTCGTGCACGACGACCATCTCGAGGAATTCCGGCGCGGTGCGCTTGAACAGGCTAGCGATGCGGATCTCCGACTTCGCCTTCAGGCGCCCGCCCTGCACGCGCGAGATCGCCGTGTTCAGGCCCAGCACCTTCTGCATCACGTCCATCTTGTTCTGCCAGACGACCTTGTGCAGCGGGGCCGAACTGCGCAGGTACACCTGCTTGAGTTCGAGGGCATAGGCGTAAAGCGCCGAGTCGGTCTGCACGTCGTGCGTGCCGGGATACTTGCGTTGCAGATATTCCGCCAGCCGGTCGTCCGCGATCAGGCGCCGCACCTGTTCCTGTGTCGCGGCCGGGTAAGCCCCGACGTAACGCAGGGCGATCTGCGGATCCGGCCCCTCGCGCACGGCCATTTCGCGTTGTTCAGGGCGGTCCGGCGACCACCCGGATGCGCAGGTCCGCGCAGTTCACGACCTGGCCCGCACGGATCTTGGCCGTCTTGCGGCTCTCGGTCCGGCCGTCGACCGAGACCCTGCCCTCCGCCACCAGGATCTTGCCGGCACCACCGCTTTCGCAGGCGCCACAGAGTTTCAGCAGCTGGTTGAGCTCGACGTAGTCGGACTCGAGCATGAACGTGACGGTGGACATGGGATGCATCGTCGGGACGGGCGCGAAGCTTAGACCTGCCGCGTAGGGCTCGGCATTCGAACGGCAGAGGCGGTCCGGTGATGCGGCAAGTGAAGCCGGTCACGCGAGACCGGCTCCGTTCTTCGCCCCGCGTTCCCGCGCCGCCACACCCGCCCTACACTTCCGCGGCGCGATCGCGCGTCACGACGACGGATCAAGGAGCGCCATGATGGCAGTGCTGCGGGGACTGGTGTGTGCGGGCGGAATCGTCGGCACCTGCGTCGCGGCATCGGCCGAACCGCGCTTGTGGCCGATCGAGGTCGGCGGCAAGCACGGCGCGATCGATCGAAGCGGCAAGGTCGTCATCGAGCCCCAGTACGACGCCTCGATCGAATTTTCCGGTGGCTATGCCCGCGTCTCGCAGAACGGCAAGGCCGGGTTCGTCGACACCCGCGGCCAGCTCGTCATCTCGCCGAAGAAGGCGATCACGCGCGGCAGCGGCGACTTCGCCGCGGAGATCCCCGTCACGAGCCTGATGGGCAACGAGTTCTCGGAAGGCCTGGCGCCGTTCGGCCTGGACGGCAAGCAAGGTTATGTCGACGCCGGCGGCGACGTCGTCATCGCACCGGCGTTCGACGACGTGTCCCCGTTCCAGGATGGGCTTGCCATCGTGCGCAAGGGCTCGAAGTTCGGCTGGATCGATCGCAGCGGCGCCTTCGTGATTCCTGCGGTCTACGACAAGGCCCTGCCCTTCCGCGACGGCGTGGCCTGCGTGCTCGTCTACGACAAGGGCGGCTACGGCTATGTCGATCGCAAGGGTCAGTGGGCGGTCGAGCCGCAGTTCAACTACGCCTATCCGCACGCCGACGGACGCGCACGCGCCCAGGTCAAGGGCGGTTACGGCTACATCGACGTCCACGGCAAGGTCGTCGTGCCGCCGCCCGGCGACTTCAAGATCTCGAGCGATTTCTCGGACGGACGCGCGCCGTTCCACAAGAGCGGCGTCGGCTGGGGCTACCTCGACACGTCCGGCAAGATCGTCATCGAGCCGAAATTCTTCGGCGGCTACGCGTTCAGCGAAGGCCTAGCACGCGCCACGCTCACCGGCGGCCTGAGCGCGGAAGGCAAGCGCACGGAGAAGCGCTACGGCTTCATCGATCCGGACGGACGCTTCGTCATCGAGCCCCAGTTCGAGGAGGCAGGCGACTTCAGCGAAGGCCTCGCCGGCGTGTTCGTGAAGGGCAAGGGCTACGGCTACGTCGACAAGAAAGGAACGCTACGCGTGGCGCCGCAGTACGCCGCG
Source organism: uncultured Salinisphaerales bacterium (assembly GCA_964644715.1). GTDB lineage: Bacteria > Pseudomonadota > Gammaproteobacteria > Nevskiales > Nevskiaceae > Panacagrimonas. The sequence goes on along the minus strand of CAZXXM010000142.1, from coordinate 1,675 downwards.
GTCGAGATGTTCCACGGCGGATTGGCGCGCGTCTGGCTGCAGCAGCCCGGACGCGGGCCGCATGCCTATCTCGACACCGACGGCAAGGAAGTCTGGCGTTCGCCGTAGCCATCGATCCCGGATTCATCCCTCTCCGTAGCAAGGTCCGGCGGCGTCTTCAGCTACTCGATGACGACCGGCTCGATACCGGGCGTCCGGCTGCACTCTCAACCCATCGTCACCACGGCCCGCGCGCCACCGCCGCTGGTCATCAGCGTGAAGGCCTCGTTGATGTTCTCCAGCGGAATCTGGTGCGTGACGATTTCATCCAGCTTCAGATCGCCGCTGCGGTACCACTCGATCATCCGCGGGATGTCGCGACGCGGCGAGCTCGCACCATAGAGCGAACCGCGCAGCGACTTGTCCTGAAGGAATCCGCTCGCGCGGATTGCCACCTCGTCGGTGATCTTCGGCGCGCCCACCGCCACCGCGGTGCCGGAGGCCCGGACCATGTTGAACACCTGCGTGATCGTGTCGGTGCGGCCGATGCATTCGAACCCGTAGTGCACGCCGCCGCCCGACAGCTTCTTGACTCCCTTCACAACGTCGCCGCCGGACGGATCGATCTCGTCGGTCGCGCCGAGCCTCATCGCCAGCGCACGCCGCGACGCCACCGGATCCACGGCGATGATCTGGCGCGCTCCGGCGATGCGCGCGGCCTGGATCACGGCCAGGCCGACGCCGCCGCAACCCAGAACGGCGACCGTGCTTCCGCGCTCGACCTTCGCGGTGTTCATCACGGCACCGACACCCGTCATGACGCCGCAACCGAGCACGCAGACCGCCTCGAGCGGCACCCCGGGGTCGACCTTCACCAGCGCACCGGCCGGCACGACGGCCTGCTCGGCGAAGCCGGCGATGCCGCAGAGCTGGTAGACGGTCTGGCCACGACGGCTCAGGCGCGACGTGCCGTCGAGCATCGTTGCGTTGATGAACATCGGCGCCATCTGCGTACACAGGTAGGGCTTCGACTCCACGCAGAATTCGCACTCGCCGCAGTGCGGCGACGGTCCGGCGACGACGTGATCCCCCTTCTTCACGTTCTCCACGCCCGGGCCGACCGCCTCGACGATGCCGCCCATTTCGTGGCCGAGCACCGAGGGCACCGGCGCCTTGAGGATGCCGTGCATGCAGGAGTAGTCGCTGTGACAGACCCCGCAGGCTTTCACGCGGATCAGGGCTTCGCCGTGGCGCGGCCCTTCGATGTCCAAGGTCTGAACGCTCAGCGGGCTGCCGATGGCGTCGAGAATGGCGGCTCTCATGCGGATCTCTCTCCTGTTCTTCCGGGGCCGCCTTCTGCGAGGCGCCGCAACGAACCGAGTATGCGCGCACGGCCCTCCGGTCGGGCAATGCGGGAGGACCATCGGATTCCGTCCCGTGGCCCGGACGAAGTCCGGGGTCGCGCCCTTTCGATGAAAGTCCCCCGGACTTCGTCCAGGCTACGGCCGACGTATCCTGACGGCCCGCCTTGCCGAACGCTGCCGATGCGCATCCTCCTGGTCGAAGACGACGCCATGCTCGGCGAAGCCGTCCGCAAGGGGCTGGCGGTGCAGTCGCACGCGGTCGACTGGGCGCGCGACGGCGAGGCGGCGGCGGAACACTGGCACAGTGCCCACTACGACCTGGTGCTGCTCGA
>CAZXXM010000141.1:0-8000 GCA_964644715.1 uncultured Salinisphaerales bacterium | reverse complement strand
GCCGCTGATCGACGTGATGCTGGTGCTGCTGATCATGCTGATCATCACCATCCCGGTGCAGACGCACGCCGTGAAGCTCGATCTGCCGGTGAACCAGCAGAACGTCTTGCCCCCGGATCCGCCGCCGGTGGTGAACATCGAGGTCGATTTCGACGGTACCGTGTACTGGGACACCGACATCGTGCCGGACCGCGCGGGCCTTTCGGCGCGTTTCGAAGCGGCCGCGCACCAGTCGCCGCAGCCCGAGTTCCACATCCGCCCCAACCGGCTGGTCGCCTACAAGCACGTCGCCGGCGTCATGGCCACGGCCCAGAAACTGGGCATCACCAACATCGGCCTGGTCGGCGGCGGCTGACCCCGAACCCCGGAACTCTCCTCTCATGCTGCTGCGCTCGATCCGTTTCCTCGTTCTCGCCTTCGGCCTGGGCGCCCTCACCGCCGCGGCTTTTGCGGCGCCGGCCGACAGCCTGCGCCCGGAAGTCGCCACGCCCTTGCAGCAGGCGCAGAAGCTGATCCAGGCGAAGAAATTTCGCGAGGCCATCAAGCCGATCGACCAGGCCGAGGCCGTCGGCGGGCTGACGCCGTACGAGAGTTTCATCGTGGCGCAGATGCGTGGCAGCGCCCTGGCGGGTGCGGGCGATGCCGCCGGTTCGGCCGCCGCGTTCGAAAAGGTGCTGGCGTCCAAGCGCCTGCCGCCGGAAGAACAGCTCCGGATCACCGAGGCGGTGGCCGGGACCTATCTGCGTGCGCGCAATTATCCGAAGGCGATCGAGTGGGCCGAGGCCTACCGCGACGCCGGCGGCCGCCGGCCGGAGACCTTGGGCTATCTGCCGCAGGCGTACTACTTCGCCGGCAACTACAAGAAGGCGTCCGAAGAATCCTCGAAGCTGATCGCCGCCACCGAGAAGTCCGGCGGCAAGCCGAGCGAGGACGACCTGAAGCTGCTGATCAGCGCGCAGGCCAAGAGTGACGATGCCGCGGGCTACGCGCAGACGATGGAAAAGATGGTGCGCTACCACCCCTCGCAGGCGTACTGGAACGATGCCATCCGTCGCGCCGCCGCCAAACCCGGCTTCTCGCGCAATCTCGAGCTCGACATGTACCGGCTGCTGCGTGCCACCGGCAACCTGACCAAGGCCGACGACTACATGCAGGCGGCGCAGCTCGCGAGCCTGGCCAAGCTGCACGGCGAGGCCAAATCGCTGCTCGACGAGGGCTACGAAAAGAAGCTGCTGGGAACCGGCCCGGCCGCCGACGTCGAGCGCCAGAACCGGCTGCGGACATTGGTCGAACAGAAGGTCGCGGAAGATCGCGCCACGATCGCCTCGGCCGACGCCGACATCAATGCAGCCGCGACCGGCGATCCGCAGGTCAGGACCGGCATGGCCTACGTCACCTACGGCGATACCGCCAAGGGCCTGCCGATGATCGAGGCGGGCATCAGGAAGGGGCAGCTCAAGTTTCCGGAGCAGTCCAAGCTGCAGCTCGGCTATGCCTATTACCTGGCCGGCCAGAAGTCCAAGGCACGCGATGCGCTCGAGGACGTCAAAGGTACGGACGGCGCGGCGGACCTCGCCCGGTTGTGGAGCATTCTCGCCGGGCAGGGCTGAGCGGCCCGGGGGCGGTCGGCCTCGGGGGGCGTGACATACTCCAGGCGTGGCGTTTTCCCTCGATCCAACATGTACGAACCGAAAAAATCCCTGATCCGCCGGGCTTTCGATTTCCTCTGGGGTACGGTCATCACGATCTATCGTTCGCTGATCATTCTCAGCGCCGTGATGTTCGCGGTCCTGCTGTGGACCGTGTTCAAGGGCGGCCCCACGCCCACCGTCGAAAACAACGTCGCGCTGGTGATCTGGCCGGAAGGCGCGGTCGTGGACCAGGTCGATTCGGAGCGGGCGATCGTCGAGCGCGTCATGCGCGAGCCGCCGTCGCAGACGCGGCTGCGCGACCTGATCGACGCGCTGGAGATCGCCGCCGACGACAAGCGGATCTCCACCGCCGTGCTCAAGCTCGACACGCTGACCAGCGCCGGCATGGCGCAGATCGGCGAACTGGTCGCGGCGATGCGCAAGTTCCAGGCGGCCGGAAAGACGATCCACGCCTACGGTCCTTCGTACGACCAGATCGGGTATCTCGCGGCGGCCGCAGCGGACGACGTGTCGATCGACCCGAACGGCTCGGTGCTGATCGAGGGCTTCAGCGTCTACCAGAACTACTTCAAGGACGCGCTCGACAAGCTCGGCATCAAGATCAACGTGTTCCGGGTCGGCGAATTCAAGGCCGCCGTCGAACCGTTCATCCGCAACGACATGTCGCCCGAGGCCGAGCGCGCGAACCAGGAATGGCTCGGCGATCTGTGGACGGTGTACGGCAAGGAGATCGCGCAGGGGCGCAAGCTCAAGGCCGACGCCGCGCAGAACTACGTGTCGGGATTCCGCGCCGGCATCGAGAAATTCAGGGGTGACGGAGCGGCCTACGCGAAGGACGCCGGGCTGGTCACGCATGTCGAGACCTTGCAGCAGTTCCGCGAGCGCGTGGCCGCCATCGTCGGGACCGACAAGGACCATGGCAGCTTCCGCCAGATCCACTTCAGCGAGTACCTGCGCGCCGTGGACCACGCGGGCCGGCGATCGGCGCCCAAGCTCGAGACGGCCGGCAATCAGGTTGCGCTGATCGTCGTGCAGGGCGAGATCGTCGACGGCGTCGGCGAAGCCGGGCAGGCGGGCGGCGACACGATCTCCGAACTGCTCGAAGAGGCGCGCCGCGACGACGACATCGCCGCCGTGGTGCTGCGCATCGATTCGCCAGGCGGCAGTGCCTGGGCCTCGGAGCTGATCCGCCGCGAGATCCTGCAGCTCAAGGCGGCCGGCAAGCCGGTGGTCGCCTCGATGGGAACGGTCGCGGCCAGCGGCGGTTACTGGATCGCGATGGACGCGGACCAGATCTGGGCGAGCGAATCCACGATCACCGGGTCGATCGGCATCTTCGGGCTGATTCCGACGATCGATCAGCCGCTCGAAAAGCTGGGCGTGCACACCGACGGCATCGGCACGACGCCGCTGGCCGGATCGTTCCGCATCGACCGGCCCTTGTCCGACGACGTCGCCGCCATCTTCCAGTCCGAGGTCGACAAGGGCTACCGCGATTTCGTCGGCGGCGTGGCGGCGGGGCGCAAGCTCGAGGTGGCCAAGGTGGAATCGCTCGCACAGGGCCGCGTCTGGAGCGGCCTGGACGCCAAGGAGCTGGGACTGGTCGATTCGTTCGGCGGGCTGGAGCAGGCGGCCGACGCCGCTGCGTCGCTGGCGAGCCTCGAAAAGGGCGACTGGTCGCTGGAAGAGATCACGCCGGCGCCGGAATTCCCGGGCACGCTGCTGGGCCAGTTCTTCGGCTCCATCCGCATGCACCTGGGCTTCGGCGGCGTCTCGCTGCAGCATCCGGTGCTGCAGGCTTTGCAGCGCACCGATGCCGCGGGCTGGCTGGCGCGCTTCAACGATCCGCGTGGCCTGTACGCGCATTGTATGTGCACGCCGGCGGCGCCGCGGACGCGTTGAGGCATGCGCTCGGCGGCACCTGTCGGGGTCTTCGACTCGGGCGTCGGCGGGCTCTCGGTCCTGCGTGACCTGCGCCGGCTGATGCCGGCGGAGGACATGATCTATTACGCCGACAGCGCGCACTGCCCCTACGGCGGGCAGCCCACTTCGGCCATCCAGGCGCGTGCCGTCGCGATTACCGAGGAGCTGCTGGCGGCCGGCTGCAAGCTGATCGTCGTGGCCTGCAACACGGCCACCATCGCCGCCGTCGAGCACCTGCGCGCGAATTACCCGGTGCCCTTCGTCGGCATGGAACCGGCGGTCAAGCCGGCCTGCGCGATGACGAAGACCGGCGTCGTCGGCGTGCTCGCCACCGGCGCTGCGCTCGGCGGCGAGAAATTCCATCGGCTCGTCGCACAGCACGCCGCCGGCGTACGCGTCATCACGCAGCCCTGCCCCGGTCTGGTGGAGTGCGTCGAGGCCGGTGATCTCGAAGGCGACCTCGTCCGCGATCTGGTGAAACGCTACGTCGAGCCGCTGGCCCGGGCGCGGGCGGACGTCATCGTGCTCGGCTGCACGCACTATCCCTTCCTGCGCGACGCGATCCAGGCCGCCGCCGGTCCGCAGGTGCAGCTGATCGATACCGGCGAGGCGGTGGCCCGCCAGGCGCGCCGGATCCTCGAACGCGAAGAACTGCTGCATCCACCGGACGGCGGCGGTCGCCTGGAATGGCGGACCAGCGGCGATCCGGCCGCGCTGGCGCCCATCATCGAAAGCCTGCTCCAGTCTTAGCCCAGACGAAGTCCGGGTTTGCGGTCCGATTTGCGGGCACCGCCTCGGACTTCGTCCGGGCGACGTCGGGTGTCGTTCCTGGCGCCGGGAAACCGGCGTGGTGGCCACCAGATTCGCGCGTCAAGGCTTCGACGGCCAGCAGAATCCCTGCGAAAAACGGCGTTTGAACGAAGCGGCATCGGTGGCACATGGGTTGCACCCCTCCGTGCGAAACCCATTCCGCCCGGAACCCGCCGCATGTCGAGCGCAGCAGAAATCGCCTCCCCTCCCGCCGCCGCGAGCAAGGGCGGTCGCTTCGGAATCGGCATGCTGCTGGGTGTCGCGTTGCTCTCGATCGCCGGTGCCGGCGGCGCTGCCTACTTCGTGCTCGGCAAGTCGAAGGCCGACGCCGGGCACACCGAGTCCCACGGCGGTGATGCACACGGCGCGCCCGCCGCGCCGGCCAGCTATCTGGGCCTGGATCCGGCTTTCGTCGTCAACCTCGAGTCTCCGGACGAAGCCCATTACCTGCAGGTCGACGTGCAGCTGATGGCGCGCGATCCGCAGGCTCTCGACGCCGCCAAGGTCCACGTTCCGCAGATCCGCAACAGCCTGCTGATGCTGTTCGGCCAGCAGAAGCCGGAAGACATCGCCACGCGCGCCGGCAAGGAAAAGCTGCAGCAGGCCGCACTGGCGGAGGTGCAGAAGCTGCTGCAGGCCGAGACCGGGAAGCCGGTCGTCGAGGGCCTGTACTTCACCAGTTTCGTCATGCAATGAGCCTTTCTTCCCTCCCGCTTCGCATGCTCCCGATCTCCCCATGAGCGCCACCGAACTGCTCTCTCAGGATGAAATCGACGCGCTGCTGCACGGCGTCGATTCCGGAAAGGTCGACGTCGAGCCGCCGCCGGCAGCCCCGGGCGAGGCGCGCTCGTTCGACTTCGCCACGCAGGACCGCATCGTGCGCGGCCGCATGCCGACGCTCGAGATGGTCAACGAACGCTTCGCGCGGCTGTTCCGCATCGGCCTGTTCAACATGCTGCGGCGCCAGCCCGAGCTGACCGTCGTCGGCATCGAGATGATCAAGTTCGGCGAATACACGCACTCCCTGTTCGTGCCCACCAGCCTGAACCTGGTGCGCGTGAAGCCGCTGCGCGGAACGGCGCTGTTCATCTTCGAGCCGCGCCTGGTGTTTTCCGTCGTCGAGAACTTCTTCGGCGGCGACGGCAAGAACAAGACCAAGAACGAGGGGCGCGAATTCACGCCCACCGAGATGCGCGTGGTGCAGCTGATGGTGCGCCAGGTGTTCCAGGATCTGGTCGAAGCCTGGGGGCCGGTGATGCCGCTGGAGTTCGAGTTCCTGAACTCGGAAGTCAATCCGCACTTCGCGAACATCGTGTCGCCCAGCGAGATCGTCTGCGTCTCGAAATTCCTGATCGAGCTCGAGGGCGGCGGCGGCCATCTGCACATCACGTTTCCGTACTCGATGCTCGAGCCGATCCGCGACCTGCTCGACGCCGGCCTGCAGTCGGACCGCACCGACAAGGACGAGCGCTGGCCGATCAGTCTGCGCGAGCAGATCCAGCACGCCGAGGTCGAGCTCGAGACCGAACTCGCCAACGCGACCATTTCGCTGCGCGACCTGATGCGCCTGAAGGCCGGCGACATCATCCCGGTCAACCTGCCCAAGGCGCTGGACTTGTGCGTCGAAGGCGTACCGGTCTACCGCGGCCAGTTCGGCGTCGCCAACGGCCACAACGCGGTGCGCATCGACGAAATCATCCGCCGTCCGCCGCTGACCAAGACCCGATCTCTTTCCGGAGTGCCCGCATGAATGCCTCAGCCAAGCCCCAAGTCGCGCCCGCGCAGTTCGAGCAGTTCGCCGGCGGCACCTCGGCGCCGAGCGCCAACGACGTCAATCTCGACGTCATCCTCGACGTCGCGGTCACCTTGTCGATGGAAGTCGGCCGCGCGCGCATTCCCATCCGCAACCTGCTGCAGCTCAACCAGGGCTCGGTGGTGGAACTCGAGCGCGCCGCCGGCGAGCCGCTGGACGTCTATGCCAACGGCACCCTGATCGCGCATGGCGAGGTCGTGGTCGTCAACGATCGCTTCGGCGTGCGGCTCACGGATGTCGTGAGCCCGGCCGAACGCATCAAGAAGCTGCGCTGATCCGGCAGGCCCCGACGTGGAGAGTGCCGGCTCCGTGGTCCAGATGGTGCTGAGCCTCGCGGCGGTGGTCGCCGCGATCCTCGGCCTGGCGTGGATGACGCGCCGCATGCAGGGTCTGCGCGGCGCCTCGAACGGCGCGCTGCGCGTGAAGGCGACGCTCGCGGTGGGCATGAAGGAGCGCGTCGTGCTGATCGAGGCCTCGGGCCGGCAGTTCCTGATCGGCGTCGCGCCGGGCCGTGTCAATCTGATCGGCTCGTTGGAAGCTCACGTCGACGACCTGTTCGACGGCCCGGGCGAAAGCCGGGAAGGCGCCTCTTCCGACGATCCGACGACCCCGGGTCTCGCCCGGCCTACGGAAGCCAAGCCGAGCTTCGGCGAAGCCTTCGCGCGACAACTCGGCGAGCTGCTGCGCCGATGATCCGCCCGCTTCGCATGTTCCTGGTGCTGGGCCTGCTGCTGATGGCCGAACCGGGATTCGCGCAACAGGCGATCGCCGGCCTTCCCGCGGTGACCGTCACGCCGGGCGCCGGCGGCACGTCGAACTACAGCCTCAGCATCCAGGTGCTGGTGCTGATGACGCTGATCACCCTGCTGCCGTCGATCCTGCTGATGATGACGGCCTTCACCCGCATCATCGTCGTCCTCGGCCTGCTACGGCAGGCCCTTGGCACCGGCCAGACGCCGTCGAATCCGGTGCTGATCGGGCTGGCGCTGTTCATGACGCTGTTCGTGATGCAGCCCGTCGTCGATCGCGTCTACACCGAAGCGGTGACGCCGTATCTCGATGGCCAGCTCGAGCCCAAGCTGGCGCTCGAAAAAGCGTCGCAGCCGATCCGCGACTTCATGCTCAAGCAGACGCGCGAGACCGAACTGATGACCTTCGCGAAGATCGCGAAAACGGGTCCGTTCGCGTCGCCGGAGGAGATACCGTTTCCGGTGCTCGCCGCCGCCTTCGTGACCAGCGAGCTGACGACGGCGTTCCAGATTGGCTTCCTGCTGTTCATTCCGTTCATCGTCATCGACCTGGTCGTCTCCAGCGTGCTGATGTCGATGGGCATGATGATGCTGTCGCCGATGCTGGTGTCGGCGCCGTTCAAGCTGATGCTGTTCGTGCTGGTGGACGGCTGGGCGATCCTGATGGCGTCGCTGGCGGGGAGCTTCGTCACATGACTCCGGAGACCGTGCTCACGCAGTCCAATGAAGCGTTGAGGCTCGCACTGATGCTCGGCGCGCCGCTGCTGCTGACCGCGCTGGTGGTGGGACTGGTGGTGGGTCTTTTCCAGGCCGCGACGCAGATCAACGAGATGACCTTGAGCTTCATCCCCAAGGTCGTCGCGATGGCCGCCGTGCTCGTGGCGACCGGGCCGTGGATGCTCGGGATGCTGGTGGATTACACGCGGCGGCTGATCGAGAGCATTCCTGCGCTGGTCGGATGACGCACGCGAAGCCCGGGGCCGTTCACTCCAGCAACGGCCAACGCAAAGGGCACAAAGGAAAAAGAAAGGCGCAAAGGATTTCCATTGATCC
>CAZXXM010000140.1:0-8048 GCA_964644715.1 uncultured Salinisphaerales bacterium | reverse complement strand
GAACGACGAGACGAGCGAGGAACTCGCCAAAGCTATCTACCGCGAGGTCGAGGGCTACTACAAGCATCCGCTGATGAAGGGGACGGGACGGCTGACGTCCTATCTTCGCGGCCGCGGCCTGATTCCGAACGAGGAATCCACCGAAGAGCTGATCCGCTACATCGTCGATCAGGTGCTGTCGCGCAGCCCGGTGCCGATTCCCGAGGCGCTCGTCAACGAATTCTGGGAGTTCTTCGACGAACTGTTCGCATCGCCCGAACTCAAGGGTCTGGGCGAGCTGACGGTGGACATGGTGCGGCTGGTGTTGCGTACCTACGAGCCCTTGCTGGTCGAAGTGGTCAACGTTCTCAAGGCGGGTCGCCGTTTCAACGAATGGCAGGTTCGGGAGGTCATGCGGCGCGCGGGTGTCGTGCGCCAGGATCTGGCCATCATGCGGCGCCAGATCAAGGCGCTTCGCTACATCCGGCCGTTCTTCCAGACCGATCCCCGGGATTTCTCGGCGCAGGCCAGGATCGTCGCACAGATGGTCGGGGTGTTCGGACCCTTCTTCGACACGATGGCGCTGGGGGCGGCCGCCAACGCCGAGTTCCTGCCGGACGAGATCGCGCGGGAGCTCGCGGTCTTCCACGAAGACGTGCCGGCGATGGGCGAGGAAGAGGTGCTTGCCGCGTTCATGGAGTGCTACGGCAGGCCGCCGCACCAGCTCTTCCTGGATTTTGATCCGTCGAAGCCGGTGAAATCCGGTTCGATCGGCAGCGTCTATTTCGCGAAGAAGCCGTTCGTGGAAGACGGGCGCGAAGTGCTGAAGCCGGTCGTCATCAAGGTGGGACGTCACAACATCGATCGTGAATTCGCGATCGGCAAGATGGTGCTCGGACTGGCGATCATGTCATCGCAGTACTGGGCGCCGCATTCCAAGCTCACGCCGTTCCTGCGCGCGATGCAGGAGCAGGTCGACGAGCTCGTGGCGGGCTTCGTCGCGGAGCTCGACTTCGAGGCCGAGGCGCAGAACCACCTGCGCTTCTACGAGCGCAGCCTGGGCACGCGGCAGTGGAAGGTGCCGGAGTTGTACGGCCACTCGCACCGCATCCTCGAAATGGAATACCTGTCCGACGCCGCGAGCCTTACGCGCGCGCTGGAGCGCATGTCCATGCGCGATCGTCGCCGGTTCCAGTCGCAGGTCTCCGAGCGCCTGCTGTACGCCGTGCTGCAGCACGTCTTCGTCTACAACGAGATCCACGGGGACCTTCACCCGGGCAACGTGATGGTCGGCTCGGACGGCGGCCTGCACCTGATCGACTGGGGCAACGTCGTCGACCTCGAAGGCAAGGTCGGTCCGGTCTGGAAGTATCTCGTCGCGGCGATCCTGGCCGATACGTCGATGATCGCGGATTCGCTGGTCGCGATGTCCACGCAACCCGAAGAGAACGCCAAGCGCAGGGAGCAGATCAAGGCGACGCTCGACGAGACCTTGATGAAGAAGGGCGTCACGCCGCTGACGGCGATGAATTTCCTGGTCGAACTGCGTCGCGGCGGTCTCGAAGGCCTGCATCGGCGCGGCCAGACCGTGCTTCACCTGATGTCGAACACGCAGCAGATCGGCGTCGTGCTCAAGCGTGACTACCTGCACCTGTCGCGCGCGCTGTTCGCGGCGGCCGGCAGCCTCGGGTCCCTTTACGAAGACACGTCCAAGCGCCTGATGCTCCGTGACGTCTTGCGTTCCTTCCTGCGGCTGCCATTGAACGTGACGCAGGACGTCCTGCATCACGAGGTCAGTTCCTGGCGCAATCGGCTGGCCCGCGTTCTTCCGCTGCCCGGCTTCGTGAAGAAGCGGCTGGTGACGCCTCCGCGTGCACAGGCCCGCCCTCTCGGCAAGCCGCCCGCCCATCCCATCATCCTGCCGCCGGCCGCGTCGCGGCCCGCCTCCCGCATCGTATGAGCCGGTTGTATCGAGTCGCCCGCAGCGCCCTGTTTCGCCTCGACGCGGAGACGGCGCACGAGCTGACGCTGCACAGCTTCAGCCGCTTTCCGAAACTCGCGACGGCTCCCTTCGCGGGTTCCGCGGTGGACGATCCGGCGGAGTTGCTCGGGCTGCACTTCCGCAACCGCGTGGGTCTGGCCGCCGGGCTCGACAAGAACGGTGAATGCCTCGAGGCGTGGTCGCGCCTCGGCTTCGGGTTCGTCGAAATCGGGACGGTGACGCCACGCCCGCAGCCCGGCAATCCGCGCCCGCGCATGTTCCGCCTGCCCGAGCACCGTTCGCTGATCAATCGCCTGGGCTTCAACAACAAGGGCGTCGACTACCTGGTCGAGCGGGTGCGCGAAAGCCGCTACCGGGGCGTGCTGGGCATCAATATCGGCAAGAACGCCGATACGCCGATCGACAACGCGGCGGACGATTACGTCGCCTGCCTGCGCAAGGTGCACGCCTTGGCCGGCTACGTCACGGTCAACATCTCCTCGCCGAACACGAAGAACCTGCGAGATCTTCAGGACGAACGGAAGCTCGACCAGTTGCTCGGTACGCTCGCGTCCGAACGCGAGAGGCTGGCGGAGCGTGACGGGCGGCGTGCGCCGATGCTCGTGAAGATCGCGCCCGATGTCGGCGAGGCGCAGATCGAGTCGGTTGCCCACGCCGCGCGCAAGCACGGGGTCGACGGCTTGATCGCCACGAACACGACCATCACGCGCCCGGGCCTGGAAGCTCATCCGCTCGCCCAGCAGGCGGGTGGCCTGTCCGGGCGCCTGCTTCGCCCCCTGGCGGACGCCACGCTGGCTGCGCTACGGGCGAAGGTCGGGCCCGACTTCGTTCTGATCGGCGTCGGTGGCATCGGGTCGGCCGAAGACGCCAAGGCGAAGATCCGGGCGGGTGCGAACCTGGTGCAGATCTATTCCGGCTTCATCTACGAAGGGCCGGCCCTGGTCCACCGTTGCGCGGCGGCGCTCTCCGATCATTGATCCGCGTGGATTGCTGCGCTGCAGCGTGGCCGGTACAGTCGCGCTACTACAACAAGACAGATTGCGACCGGAAGCCATGGGAAGGACCCTGAGAAATGCGTGGGGCCTCGTTGCGGCGTTGCTGTGGTCGGCGACCGCTTCGGCGATCCACATCGACGGTTACGAGGGCGTTTACGGCTACGGTGGCGGCGTCTACGAACTGGGCGACTCGCAGCGCGATTCCAAGGATGGCCTGGGCCTGAATCTCGGGATCGGCATGCCGTTTCTCGGTCGCGAAGGCGAGTCGATCGAACTGTCGTTTCACGCGATCGAGCGTGAGCGAAAGAGCGACGGGCGCGACGACAAGCAGCGCGCCATCTTCGCGAACTGGGTGCGGGACCTGGGCCTGACCGATCTTCCGCTCGACGCGAAGCCCTTCGTGCTGGTGGGGGCGGGCGCCGTGCAGGAAGACGTCCGCGGCGACGACCACGTGCATTTCGGCGTGGATGGCGGCCTGGGCGCCATTTTCCCGCTGCTGAACTGGGGCTGGGCCGTTCGCGCCGAAGCTGTGGCGCAGGCGCAGCTCAACGATGAGTCGGTGCCCGAAGAGGATTACCTGCTCGATTTCCAGCTGCGCCTAGGGTTGCAGATCCCCTTCGATCGCGAGTCGTCGCCCGCTCCGGTGGAAGCGGCGCCCGAGTGTCCGACCCGGGTCGTCGATCCGGTCAGCGGTCGCGTCGATTGCTTCGCCGATTCCGATCGCGACGGTATCGCCGACGGACAGGATCAGTGCCCCGGCACGCCGGGCGGTACCGCGGTCGACGCCAGGGGCTGCACGACCGTCGGGGCCACGGATTCGGATGGCGACGGGGTTCTGGACCCGGTCGACGCCTGCCCGGGGACGACGGTGGGGCTGGTGGTCGACGCGACCGGCTGCCTCGTCGAGCAGACCGTCACGCTACGTTCGATCAATTTCCAGACCAGTTCGGCGCTGTTGCTGCCGACTTCGCGCATCGCGCTGGACGAGGTCGCTCGCGCGCTGAAGAACCAGTCGAACCTGAAAGTCGAGATTTCCGGCCACACCGACGACGTCGGCAACGACGGCTTCAACCTGACCTTGTCGCAGCAGCGCGCCGAGGCAGTGCGCCAGTACCTGATCGGCAAGGGCGTTCCGGCGGAACGCATGGTCGCCGTCGGCATGGGCGAGACGCAGCCGGTTGCCGGGAACGACAGCGAGGAAGGCCGGGTGGCCAACCGTCGCGTCGAGTTCAAGGTCAGCATCCAGTAGGGCCGACGGGTGGGGGCCGACAAGAACGCTGCGGGTGAAGCCGTTGCGTCGCCCTGTGTCGGGATCTGCCAGCTCGATCAGCGCTCGATCTGCTTCGGCTGCGGCCGGCTGATCGGGGAGATCGCCGAGTGGTCCTCGGCCAGCGAGGCCCGTCGGCGCCAGATCGTGGACGACGCGGCTCACCGGCAAGGCTTCTTCGAAGCGGAAGGGAGGTATCCGGAATGAATCCGCCGCCGCGACGCGAGGAGTTCCGTTATTTCTGCCGGCTCGATACCCGGTGGGGCGATGTCGACAGCATGGGGCACGTCAACAACGCCAAGTACATCACCTACGACGAGCAGGCGCGCACCGATTACATCGAGCAGCGTCAGCTCGCGGCCGGCCTCACCGGGCCGAATTTCATCCTGGCGCGCATCTGCTGCGACTTCCTCCAGCAGCTGCGGCATCCCTCGCAGATCGACTACGGCATGCGGATCACCCGCATCGGCCGCTCCAGCATGGAGACTCAGGGGGCGATCTTCGTGGGCGACCGCTGCTATTCGCGTACGCAGGGCGTGGTCGTCTGGTTCGACTACAAGGCCCAGAAATCGACCTTGATCCCGGATGAAATAAGACGCTCCGTAGTCGATTTCGAGGTGCTGAAGCCTTCCCAGTGAGCGGGGTGCTCGCGGTGCGACTCGCACCGTCCGAGGGCAGGAGGGGGCCCGAACGGGTCCGTGGCTTCGCCGCTAAAGGGCCTCGCCGACCAAAGGCCGGGATTGGCAGCGTCGTCGGCGCTTCGAATCATGAATCGGCCGGCAGGCTTCGTGCACTATGTTCGTGGTCCGGGGACGAACGTGTACGGTACAATTTCCAACTTATTTCAAGCGTGTGAATTACTGATTGCCGTCGTGATGCCGGGCGTCATGCAGCTTGCCCGGCATCGACGGGAGGTGGCTTTCCCGCGCACGTCCGCGTGGAGAGGGTCGAACGGCCAGCCGGCCTTTGAATTTGAACCGACTCCATGAGCGCCCGTCACCTCGTATTCCTCGTTCTCGACAGCTGCCGTTTCGACAGTTACGCAGCCGCGCGCACGCCGAACATGGATCGGATCGCGAAGGGCGAGCGGCGGTTCTCGTACGCGTCGTGGACTTCCCCGTCGCATTACACGTACCTGATGGGTATGGTCCCGCACACGAACCCGCAGGGCGTGTTCGCGTCGGAGGTCTACAAGGGCGAGTTCATCAAGTGGGTCGACCGCCTGGGCATCGACGGCCTGTCCTTCAAGAGCTTCGTACCGGAGCTGTCCCTGCCCAAGGTGCTGCAGGTTCACGGGTACCGCACGGCCGCCCGCGTGTCGCTGCCGGTGCTGAATCCGGCGAGCCATCTCAATCGTCATTTCGACGATTACAAGCTGATGGCCAATCACAACGATTTCGCCGGTATCGTCAAGCAGATCGAATTCGACGAGGACGAGCCGCAGTTCTGGTTCTGCAATCTCGGCGAGACGCATTACCCCTACATGCTCGAACCAGGATCGCTGCCGCACATCTCCGGCGTCCATGGCGTGTTCAAGCGCATGGACGACGAACTGGGGCAGGCGACCGATGATCGTTTCTTCGATGAATCGCAGATGCGCGATCTTCACCAGCAGCAGATCAAGACCGTCGAGTACGTCGACGGCGTGCTGGATGCCCTGATCGCCAAGGCACCGGTCGATACGCACTTCATCATCACTGCCGACCACGGCGAGTGCTTCGGCGAAGGCGGCTATTTCGGACACGGTCCGATCGTGCACGAGAAGGTCATGGAAGTGCCCTTCCTAGAGGGGCGAAAGCGTTGAAAAAGGAAAACAATCGTCTGGTGAGCTACGGAAGCGAGGGTGTGACCGTGAATCCGACTGTGTTCGATGTGCTGGGTGTCGTGGCTGCCGACCTGTCCCATCCAGGGCTGGCGGTGGCGGTATCGCGTGCCGGTGGAATCGGGATCCTGGATCTGCAATTTGTCGGCGACGCGTCGCAGGCGGCAGCCAACTTCGAGCGGCTGCTGGCCGCGACCGAGTCGCGTGTCGGACTGCGTTTCACGGCGGAGTCGCTGCCGTTGGCGCAGCAGCTCGTTGCATCGGCCGCGCCGCGCAGCCTGACCGTGGGCCTGGCCGGACCGGTCGAAGGTTTCGCGGCGCTGCGTGCCGGGATCGGCTCCAGGATCGCGCACGACGTCCTCGGTGAAATTCTCGGTGCCGGTGATGCCGCGATCGCGGAGTCCGTCTGCGACGGCCTGATCGCACGCGGCAACGAGGCCGGCGGCTGGATCGGTGACGACAGCAGTTTCATCCTGCTGCAGAAGCTGCGCGGGAAACTGCAGAAGCGATTGCTGATGCAAGGCGGCATCGGCATCCGCAGCGCGGCCGCCTGCCGTGCCGCGGGCGCCAGCGGCGTGGTGCTCGACGATGCGCTGATGCTCTTGTCAGAGTCGCCGCTGCCGCTCACGTTGCAGAATGAACTGGCGCGACTGAACGGAACCGAGTGCCGTGTGTTCGGGGAATCCTCGAATCGTCCCCTGCGTGTCTATGCGCGGCCGGGCAGCGCGACGCTCAAGGCGGTCGAAGATCTCGCCCGCGAAGCCGAATCGGGCGCGATGGACGGCGAAGCCTGGGCTCGCGGCGTCGCCGCGAATTGCGGTTGGAGCGCCGACAAGGCCTTGCCGCTCGGCCAGGCGATCGGCCTGGCGGTCGGCGCGCGCGATGCGCACGGCAGTGTGGGCCGTTTCGTCCAGGCCTTGCGTCGTCAGTCGCTGCGACAGGTCGATCGTGCCGCCGAACTCGCCTTCCTCGACGAAGGCGGCCCGCTCGCCATGTCTCATCGCACCCGTTTCCCGATCGCCCAGGGCCCGATGACGCGGGTATCCGACAACGCCGCCTTCGCAGCCGAAGTGGCGCGCGGCGGGGCGCTGCCGTTCCTGGCGCTCGCGCTGATGCGGGGCGCAGAGGTCGGGCAGTTGCTCGCGCAGACGCGCGAGCAGGTCGGAGACGCGCCCTGGGGTGTCGGCCTGCTCGGTTTCGTGCCGCAGGCGCTACGCGAAGAGCAGTGCGCGGAAGTGTGGAAGTGCAAGCCGCCCTTCGCGCTGATCGCGGGCGGCCGTCCGGACCAGGCCGAGGAATTCGAGAAGCGTGGCATCGCGACGTATCTGCATGCACCGGCACCGGCCTTGCTCAAGATGTACCTGGAGCAGGGCGCACGGCGCTTCGTGTTCGAAGGCCGCGAGTGCGGCGGGCACGTGGGCCCCCTGGCCAGCTTCCCGCTGTGGGAGCAGATGATCGAGGTCCTTCTCGCCCACGTTCCGGCGGGCGAGGAGAAGAAGATTCACGTGCTGTTCGCCGGCGGGCTGCACGACGAAGCGTCCGGCGCCATGGTGGCCGCCCTGTCGGCGCCGCTCGCCGATCGCGGAATGCGCGTCGGCGTGCTGATGGGAACGGCCTACCTGTTCACGCGCGAGATCGTCGCCACCGGCGCGGTGGTCGAAGGATTCCAGCAGGCGGCGCTGCAGTGTGCGCGCACCGTCAATCTCGAATCCGGTCCGGGTCACGCGACGCGCTGCGTCGACACGGCGTTTGCCCGCGATTTTCACGAGACCCGCCGGCGGCTGATGCGCGAAGGCCGCAGCGTCGAAGAGATTCGCGACGAGCTCGAAGACCTGAACCTGGGTCGCCTGCGTGTCGCGTCCAAGGGTCGCGATCGCAACGCCGACGGCAAGCTGGTCGACATCAGCGCCGAGCGCCAGCAGCGCGATGGCATGTTCATGATCGGGCAGGTGGCGACCTTGCGGAACTCGATCCTGTCGATCG
>CAZXXM010000139.1:0-8100 GCA_964644715.1 uncultured Salinisphaerales bacterium | reverse complement strand
CGCGAGCGGTCCATGGCCCGCAAGAGGCCGGCCGCCTGCGCATTCGAAAGATGCCCCCAATCGCCGCCGACCCGTCGCTTCAGGCTCTCCGGGTAGGGACCGGCCGCGAGCATGGCGACGTCGTGGTTGCACTCCAGCAGCAGGGCCTCGCAGGCATCGAGGCTGCGCGCCACGTGCGGCGTGATGCGGCCCAGGTCGGACACGATGCCCAGGCGCCGGCCGCCGTGCGCGAACGCGAACTGGCAGGGCTCGCGCGCGTCATGCGGTACCGGGAAGGGCTGCACCTCGATCTCCCCGAGCCTGAATCCCTCGTGCGGCGACACGCGAAACAGCGTGCAGCCGTCCCAGTCGCTGCGGGCCGCCGCAGTGCCGTGGGTCAGGTAGACAGGGATGCCATAGGCCCGCGCCAGGCGCGCGACGCCACCGATATGGTCGGTGTGTTCGTGTGTGACCAGGATCGCGTCGAGACTGCCCGGATCGAACCCGATGCCCTGCGCCCTGGCGTCGATCTCGCGCACCGGGAACCCGCAATCCACCAGCAGGCGCGTCGAACCGCCTTCCACCACCGTTGCGTTGCCGCGGCTGCCGCTGCCGAGCAGTGCGAAGCGGAACCGGCTCACGGGTCGCTCGCGTCCCTTCAGTTCTTGGTGTCGGTTCCGCCCATCATCATCGGGAACGGCAGCACCTTGTCGCTGCCGGTGCTGATGCGCGCCGGTCCGGCCTTGGTGACCTCGTCGATGCGGATCACCGCGTGCAGCGGAACGTAGAAGCGCTCCACCCCTTCGAACTCGGTCTTGAGCTTCTCTTCGGAGGTATCCACGACCACCATCGATTTTTCGCCGAACACCAGCTTCTCCACTTCCACGAACCCGGGCATGCCACCGTGGCTGACGCTGCGGGCGTAGATCTCGTACACCTTCCCATGGTTGTGGAAGCTGACGCGGAACAGTTGCGATTTGCTGGGCATGGGGAAGGGCTTGCGGTCCGGGTTTTCGGCGATCAGCGATTATCGAAGCCCGCCGGTATCGCAGGCAAACCTCAGCATGGAGTCGGGATCGTTCCGCACTCCCGTCGTCTCGCCGTCCCGTAGCCCGGACGAAGTCCGGGGTTCCCGTCGATTTGCGAGCAAGGCCCCCGGACTTCGTCCGGCCTACGGGATTGCGGTGCTACGGCCGCTCGCCGGCTAGACTGCCCCCATGGAGCCTCCGATCCAGATCGAATCCGAAGGCCGCAAGGGGCCGCCGAGACGCTCGGCCGCCGAAGAACTGGGCCTGCTGCCGCAGCGCAGCGACGAAGGCCTCGATCGATTGATCCAGCTTCTCGCACGCCTCGGCGATACGCCGATGGCGGCGTTCTGGGTGGCCGGCCAGAACCGCCCGTTCTTCGCATCGACACAGGGATTCGCGACGCGCGACGTCACGCATCGCGCCGGCCTGATGGAGCAGGCGCTGCGACAGGACGACATCTTCATCCTGCCCGACGCGTCCCAGGATCCGCGCTTTGCATCCGACCCGATGGTCACCGGCGTGCCGCGGCTGCGGTTCTTCGCCAGCGTCGTCGTGCGCAGCCGCGATCACCAGCGCATCGGCCTGCTGTGCCTGATGGATCCGGAGCCCCGCTCGCGGGAGGGCGCGGTGCGCTCCGCGCTGCACGACATGCGTGCGATCGTCGAGGATCGTCTGCGTCTGCGCGCCGACGTCTTGCACGATCCTCAGACCGGAGCGCTGACACGCCTCCATTTCGACGAAATCGGGGATCGCGAGTGGCGACGGGCCATGCGCGCGCTGGTTCCGATCAGCGTGATCATCGCCGAGCTCGATCAGCTGCACGACTTCGCCGGCCGCGAGGGCGCGGCGGCGCTCGACCGCAGCCTGCGCGCGGCGGCACTGGCGATTCAGTATTCGCTGCACCGCCCTGGCGACTGCGTGGGCCGGCTCGACGAGAGCCGCTTCGCGATGCTGCTGCCGGGCACCGGAGAACCGGGCGCCGTCGAAACCGCCGAGCGCGTGCGCAACGCGCTCGAAGCGCTGAATATCCCGTTCGCCGGAGCAGCCGGCGGACTGCTGACCTTGAGCGCCGGCGTCAACACCGTGCGCAGCGAATCGCTTTCGCGCAGCGACCTGGTATCGAGCATCGAGCTCGCGACCGCCGCGCTGCGCCGCTCGCAGGCCGCCGGCGGCAATCGCTGGACGCTTGCCGGCACCGCAGCCGACTCCTCGCGCTCCTCCTGAGCCGGTCATGGAATTCGCACTGCATCCGCGCCTGGCCGCCGACACTTTCGTTCTCGCGCAGTGGCCGCTGTGCACGCTGCTGCTGATGAACGACGCCCAGTACCCCTGGTGCATCCTCGTGCCGCGCCGCGCCGGCCTGCGCGAAATCCACGATCTGCCCGAGGCCGATCAGCAGCAGCTGCTGCGGGAATCGTCCGTGCTCGGCCGTGCCCTGATGCAGGCCTTCGATGGCCTGAAGCTCAACGTCGCGGCGCTGGGGAACGTGGTACCGCAGTTGCACGTTCATCACATCGTGCGTTTCGAACGGGATCCGGCCTGGCCGGCGCCGGTCTGGGGCAAGCATCCGGCCCGCCCCTATGACGAGGCGCAACGTCGAACATTCGTGGAACGGCTGGCTGCGCAGGTGACCGACACGCTGTTCGCGATCTGTTGCCTCGGCCCTCGCCTGACTGTTGACGCAGGTATAGACTGCTCCTCACCAACCGCGCCATCCGAAGCGCGGTGATTTTCGGGGAGGCCCCATGTTCCGCAGAACGCTCGCGATCGGCACGCTCGTCATCGGCATGCCCGCCCTCCTCGGCTTCATCGTCCATGCACAGCCGCCCGAGGGCACGGCCACCGAAACCCAGCAGGCGCCCGCCGGCGTTCCCACCCCGCTCGAAGCGGACGGCGGCTACTCCACCGCGCATTACTGGCCCGAGGCCGGCAAGTACCCGGTGCCGGACGCGCCCTATTCGCACACGCTGCGCTCGGTGTCGCTCGAGGATCTGGCCGCCCGCAACATCCTGCCGCTGGGCATCTACAAGGGCACGCCGGAATTGAATGCTCGCCGCGACTGGTTCAACGAGCACTTCTACGACACGCTGGCCGCGAAGAAGGTGTGGCCGGACGGCGCGCAGCACTACAGCAACGAGTGGCAGGCACCGGTCACCTGGAAGTACGTCGGCATCCCGCAGGCCGCGCCGCCGCCCTGCGACAAGCCGCAGCCCACCGGCTACGACGCCGAGTCCTGCCGCTACGTGAACTCGCTGTTCAAGGACGTGGCCGACAAGGACAAGCAGAAGGCCTACCGCGAGCAGGCGCGCCGCGGTCGCGACGTCTGGTTCAAGGGCACGTTCGGCAACCAGGACGAGATCTATCTGCACTTTTCCCGTACGACTCCAAACGGGATCAAGGACATCTGGTACCCGTGGCTGGACACGCGCGAGCGCGCCACGCGCTTCACCAAGTACGGCCTGATCAACGACCCGGACTGCAGCGCCGGCGACGAGTCAACGTTCTGGTGGGACCGCTGCCCGGATCCGCATTCGAGCGGCGTGCTGGGCTATCGCAAGTACTACGCGGACCCCACGAAGGACGCCACGGGCAAGGTCGTGTTCGATCCGACCAAGGCCCCGTACCGCGACGATGAGCTGCAGAAGAACCTGCGCTTCGTCGTCGGGCATCCCTGCGTGCAGTGCCACGTGGGCTTCGACCCGACCAACCCGCCGAAGAACCCGAACGAGCCGAAGTGGGAGAACCTCTCGGCGACGATCGGCAACCAGCACATCAAGCAGCCGGAGATGTTCTTCCAGGGCACGCCCAAGGACGCGCTGGCCCGCATCGCGCTGGAAGCCGGACGTCACGGCACCATCGACACCAGCCTGGTGGCCAACGACTTCCAGAACAACCCGGGCACGCAGAACAACATCATGGACTTCCACAACCGGATCGTCCGCGAGCAGTTGATGAAGGATCCGGTCACCGGCGAATTGAAGAAGGGCCTGACGCAGAACGTACTCAAGGGCGGCGAAGACAGCGTCGGCGATCACCTCGCGCTGATCCGCGTCTACGTCAACATCGGCATGTGCACCGAGGAGTGCTGGACGCCCAACTTCCCGACGCCGGGTACGTTCTTCGGCGAGCAGAGCCACCAGCGGCCGTTCCGCATCAAGCAGTGCGCGAAGGATTGCGACGCCTGGAATTACGCCGACGCCAAGATGCCGGATCTCGCCGCCTTCCTCGTCACCGGCGGCCCCACCTACCTGCTGCACGCCAACGACGTCGACGCCTCGCCCGGTGCACGCTACATCGATCTGGGCAAGGTGCCGGCGGGCCGCAAGATCTTCGCGCGCGAATGCGCCACCTGCCATAGCTCCAAGGTGGCGCCCGCCGCCACGCGCGCCGACAAGGCCGCGCTGGAGCGTTTCTACGAGGGCCACGTGTTCGGCTCCGAGGAATACTGGCAGTACGAGTTCACCGAGGCCGAGCGCAGCTCGGACGAGTTCAAGGCGCGGCACCTGGTCAACGGACGTCCGAAGCAATTCGCCGAGAAAGGCATCTACGGCCAGGACTGGCTGGGCAACGACGAACCCACCGCGTTCAACATCGTCGGCACCAACAGCTGCCGCGCGCTGCACGACAATCACAACCAGGGACACATCTGGGAAGAGTTCTCTTCGGAGGACTACAAGAAGCGGCCTTCCCCGGGCAGCGTGCCCGTGACGATCGCGCGCATGGTTCCAGGCCTCGGCGGTGTGAAGATCGGCGAGCGCAAGATCGAGGGCGGCCCCGGCTACCTGCGCAACATCTCGCTGCTGTCGCTGTGGGCGCATGCGCCGTTCCTGCACAACAACGCGATCGGCGAACTGACCTATCTCGAGGACGACAAGACCCTCGACTACACGGTGAAGGGCCGCATCGCGCAGTTCGAGAACGCCTTCGACGAATTGATGCGCTCGGACAATCCCAACGTCACCGGCCACCGCCCGCAGAAGATCACGCGCGTGTCGCAGGACTTCAAGCTCGCCGCGCGCGAGGACGGCCAGGGCTTCATCAAGCTGCCGGTGTCGAAGGGAACGCCGCTGGGTTACTTCACCAGCCTCGATCCGCACCGCCCGCTGACGATGAAGTGCGACGACCTGGTCGAGAACGAGGGCCACCAGTTCGGCGTGTCGCTGTCGGCCGAGGACAAGCTCGCGTTGCGGGAATTCCTGAAGCTGATGTGAGCGGCGGGCCTGCGGCGTGAAGCGCATCGCGATCGTCGTCGTCCTGCTCGCACTGATCGGTGCGGGGGCCTGGCTGTGGCTGGACGGCCCGGAGCGCACCGCGCCCGACATCAGCGAGCTGAGCGCCAACTCCGCTTCCGTGCTGGGACCGGTCTCGGCCAAGGCGATCCCGCAGGACGATCTGCCGCCGGCCGGCACGCGCAGCCTGTTCGATCACATCCTGGCGCAGAACGACGGTCTGCCGTTCCCGTTCGAGAAGCTCGTCGCCGCGATCCAGCGCCAGGCGCCGGAAGGCACGCAGCCGCTGGCGGTGATGATTCCGCTGGGCCGTTCGCTGCTCAAGGCCAGCGCGGACTTCCACCGGCCGCGCGTCGTGTTCGCGGCCGATTACCATGCCGACAACAGCGACGCGAACCTGGGCCTCGCACCGCGTGGGCAGCTGTTCCTCGGCTTCACCGAGGCCGCCGACGAGATCGAGGTCGTCAGCTACAACGAGCTGGCCGGGCGTTTCGAATTCCAGCTCGTGCAGAACTACTGCAAGGGCTGCGTGCCACGCATCGTCTACGCCCGCCGCGCGATCTGCCAGACCTGCCACCAGGGTGGCTCGCCGATCTTCTCGGTACGGCCCTGGCAGGAGACCAATGGCCAGCCCGAGATCGCGAACCGCATCGTCGAGGCACGCGGCGCCGAGCCCTATCTCGCAGTGAAAGCGGTACAGCCATTGGCCTCGCCGGAGCGCATCGACGAGCTCACCGACGTCGGCAATTTCATCAACGCCACGCAGCGCTCCTGGCTCGACGGCTGCGGTGTCGATGGTGTCGAATGCCGGCGCCTGATGCTGCGCTTGGCGCTGCGATTCCTCGACGATCCCGCGGCATTCGATCCCGAGCAAACCGATGCGAAGCGCCTGCGCGAACTGCAGGCCAAGGCCTGGCCCGCTGGCGGCATCCCGGTGCCGAACAACGATCTGAACAATCGCGATCCGCTGAACGAGAAGCCTGCGTGGCGCGACCGCCTCGGCCAGATGTTTTCGAGGACGACCGGCGCGGCCGCGAAGAACAACGAGGACCTCGATGCCTTCGAGAAGCTGCCCAAGCTGCCGGCGAGCCTCGATCCGCTGACGTCGCGCACCCCCAAGCAGATCCTGAGCGCGCAAGACCTCGACGGCGTGTTCGGCCTCGCGCAGTTCTTCACCGCCTCGGATCGCCGCAGCTTGCTCGCAGCCGGCGGCTTCGTCTGGACCGCGACGCTCGACGCCGTGGACCGGCTGCCCGACGAGGTCTTCGCAGCGCAACCGTTCTCGCGCGTGAAGACGCTGCAGGCGCTGATGGCACCGGGCGTGATCCTCGACGTGCGCAAGGATGCGAAGCCACGCGTACAGCCCGGCTACTGCTGCCTTGCGACCACCGAGATGTCGCCGCCGGTGGCCATCGGCGTTCCGCCACTGCAGATCAGCGATGGCTCGGTGCTGCATCACTTCGAACAGCATTGCTTCGCCTGCCATCGCGGCAACCCGGCGAAGCGTCTCAACTTCATGGGCGGCGCCAGCGAGGCCGAGGTGCTGGAGTCGATCAAGGCCACCGCGGCGATCCGCGATGCGCTCGATTGGGACCGCTATCGCAACACCGACAAAGCCAACAAGCTGATGCCGCCGGCCGATTCTGCGCAGCACGCAGCGCTGGAGGCCGAGCTGGCGCAAAATCCGAAGCTGCTGGAACAGATGCGCGAAGTGGTGCCGGGCATGTTCGACTTCTGATGCGACACAACGTTTCAACACAGGGGCGCGAAGGACGCAGAGAAAAATGAAAAGCGCACGACGGCTCGACCGGTTTTCCTTTGCGTCCTTTGCGCCTCTGCGGTGGATGCTGCTCCTCGTTGCCTGCACGGCGGCCATCGGCAACGCCCGGGCCGAGCCGGCGTTTGCGCGCCTCTACAAGCAGCAGTACGGCTATCCGCCCTCCTGCAACGCCTGCCACAAGGACGGCGGGGGCACTCCGCTCAATGGCTACGGTCAGCAGTTCAAGGATGCGGGGATGACGCTCGCGGCGTTCACCAAGATCGCGCCGCTCGACGGCGATGGCGACGGCGCTGCCAACGGCGACGAGGCCATCGCCAAGGCCAATCCCGGTTCGAAGAGTTCGACACCGCAGGCCAAGGGCGACTGGCTCGACACCGCGAGCCTGATTCCTCGCGAGGTTCAAGTGCTGTTCCCCGGTGTGCGCGCCTACCTGCCCAAGGACGCGCTGCTGACCGAGGCCGACATCGCCCGCGCGAGGACGCTGGGTGCGGAGCTGGGCAAGCAGGACGAGAACACCATCTACATCCCCCTGCAGGATCAGCGACCGGCCGGCACCGCGATGATCTTCCCTGCCGAATTTCACAAGAAGACGTTCTTCCTGCTGCTGGCGACCGACCGCAGCTTGAAGATCACTTCGGTGCAGGCGATGAACACCGCGCACGTGCCCGAGGCGGCCAAGAGCAGTGTCTATGCGAGCTTCAAGGGCGTTGCGCTCGACCAGTTGCCGGTGGCCCAGGGCAGCGGGATCGATGCCGCCATCACCGCCGCCGTGAAGAAGGCTGGCACCTTGATGTTCGTGAGGCTCAAAAATGCGTAACGCGATAGCGGGCGCGCTGGTCGCGCTGTGGATCGGGTTGGCGCTGCCCGCGGCGGCACAAGGTCCCGCCGTCGGGGAACTTCACGGCGATGCCGACGCCCACGGCGCGACAGCGCCCGCCGGATTGAGCGACGCGAACACGTCGCTCGAATCCGGCGAGTTGGCGCCCTCTTCCGATCCCGCGAACGCGGGATCGGAAGAGGGCGCCCAACAGAACTTCGACTTCTTCAGCGACGCGCCGGTGCAGAGCGCCGAGGTGATCGAGCT